>CAZXBV010000008.1:14548-15669 GCA_964639155.1 uncultured Methanotrichaceae archaeon | reverse complement strand
ACCTACAAGGAGTCGCCCTGGGCCGGCGGCGGAAACGCAGGTCCCAGCGTCGAAGTAATGGTGGGCGGACTTGAGCTTGCGACCCTAGTTTTCATGGACATGAAAACGGCGCCGAAAGGCGAGTACGAAATCAAGGGCGAGCGCTACAACAAGATGGATAACTACATCGTCGATACCGGTTACGGACTTGAGCGTTTCGTCTGGGCGTCGAAAGGATCGCCCACCATTTACGACGCCATATTCCCCGAAGTGGTAGCACACATATCAGAGCTTGCAGGCCTGGAAATTTCGGCGTCGGACGAAGAAACGAGCAGGATCTTGGCTCAAAACGCTCGTCTGGCCGGGATGGTTGACCTAGAAGACGCAAGTCTGCGCGACCTTCGTACTAGGGTTGCATCAGATATAGGGATCTCGGCCGAAAAGCTCGACGAGATCATAACGCCTCTGGAACGGGTCTACGCCGTTTCCGATCACACCCGCTGCCTTGCCTACATGCTCGGCGATGGGATCATCCCCTCGAACATCAAGGCAGGCTATCTCACAAGGTTGGTCATAAGAAGAACCTTAAGACAGATGCACAACCTGGGAATAAAGGTGCCGCTTTCGGATCTGGTGGCAATCCAACTTTCTAAGTTGGACTATTCTGATCTTGACGAGCGGATCGATACAATCATCGAGATCGTGGACGGGGAAGAAGCAAAGTACGCCGAAACACTAGAGAAAGGCCGTCGCCTTGTGAAAAGAGTTGCTGAGGACTACAAGAAGAAGGGCGAGGTCATCCCTCTTTCAGAGATGGTCTCTCTTTATGACTCTCATGGGATTCCTCCAGAGATCTCGCAAGATGCAGCATCCGAGGTCGGTGTCACTGTAGACCTTCCCGATAACTTCTATTCTCTGGTTGCAAGCACTCACATCAAGTCCGAAAAGGCACAGAAGGAAGAGACGACGATAATCGCTCCCGATACTCGCCGCCTCTTTTACGAGCGGCCTTTCGAAGAAACGTTTGAGGCAACGATCCTGGACGTGGTGGACGGTGCCGTGATCCTAGACCAAACTCTGTTCTATCCAGAAGGCGGCGGCCAGCCAACCGATCTTGGCACACTCGATATCGGATCCAAGAC
>CAZXBV010000008.1:5342-14448 GCA_964639155.1 uncultured Methanotrichaceae archaeon | reverse complement strand
GGCACGATCGATATGGACCGAAGGCTTGCACTTGCAAGACACCATACTGCAGCCCACATAATTCACGACTCTGCCAAAGAGGTTCTTGGAAAACACATCTGGCAAGCTGGCGCTCAAAAGTTCGTGGACCGGGCAAGACTCGACCTATCCCATTACAAGAGGATATCTTACGAAGAGCTAAAGAAGATCGAACTTTTGGCCAACAGAAAAGTGATGGAAAACGTCCCCATCAATACGGGTTGGCTCGATAGGTCTGAAGCGGAAAAGAAGTTTGGCTTTGAGCTGTATCAAGGTGGGGTGCCACCTGGAAAAGAGATCAGAGTGGTCCAGGTCGGAAATGACGTTGAAGCCTGTGCTGGAACACATTGCACCAACACGGGAATGGTTGGCCCTATCAAGGTTTTGAGGACCGAGCGAGTCCAGGACGGGGTTGAGAGGATCGAGTTTGCGGCAGGAGAGGCCGCAGTCCTGAGAGGCCAGGAACGAGACGGCCTGCTCTTTGAGGCGTCAAACATCTTGAGGGTCCCGCCAGAACAGCTCCCAAAGACTGCAACCAGGTTCTTTGATGAGTGGAAAGACCTCCGAAAAGAGACTGCCCGGCTAAAAGAAGATGTCGCCAAAGCTAAGCTGGAAGGGCTGCTTTCAAAGGCGATCGACGTGGGCGGAGTACGGGTAATCGCCCAGAAACTGGAAAACGCAGACGTCGAGGCGCTCATAAACGCGGCCACGATGCTCTCTAGAAACGATTACGTTGCGATTCTCGCCAGCGAGAGCGACGGGGCAAAAGTCGTCGTATCTGTTGGAAAGACTGGCCTTGAAAAAGGACTTCGTGCGGGTGACATCGTGAATGCCGCAACAAAATTGGTCGGCGGTGGCGGCGGCGGAAAACCCGAGATCGCCCAGGGCGGAGGGCCCCAGGCAGAAAAGTTGGACGAAGCGTTGGAGGCAGGCCTTACAAAAGTCAGATCTGCGCTCTAACTTTTTATATAAAACAATCTAAATATATGACATTTATAGTGTTTAACGATACCTTTCAGGCAAATGTCGAACATTCATGAGTTCGACATTTTAGCCTATCCGTATCGTTAAGCACTAATCTTGCCTATAAGCTGCTACTTTCAAGCCTTACTCTTTCTTCTCGATCTTGGCAGGATTCTTCTTCGAATTCTCGTGAGCGATCAGCGATGCCTTGGCATGAACTCGGACCATGGAGCTTTCGTCCTCTCGGGCCGCCTTCGTGAGAATATCTATTGATCTTTCGTCAATCATCTCGCCCAAGACCCAAGCAGCTCCGGCCCTGATCTCTTCGTTATCTGACTGGGTCAAAGCTGTGGCGACCTTCTCCTGGACAAGATCTTTGCCAAGATGAGTGAGCCCCGTCATGGCGTTGGCCTTGACTGGATCTTCAGGGTCTTTTAGGGCTTCGATGAGGGGATCTACCGCTTCAGCACCTCCTTTCTTGGCGAGGGCGTTTACGGCATTTGACCTGATCAACATGTTGCTCTCTTTGGTTATGGCGTCGATCAGCTTCTCCAGAGGCCAGGTAGAATCTGGCAAGTTTTCTGGAACCACTGGCTTTGTCAGCTCGTCAACGGCCTCAGTTTCGCCCAGGGGGATCGCTTTAGGCTCTTTCTTCTCTTCAGCCATATGCCAAAGATGGTTGCCTATTCTACTTCAATTTTTCCAAGTTTCAGGGCTTTTTTGTTGATCTCCAGAAACTTTGGCGGCACCGTCTCTTCTAGAGCCTCGTCGAGCACCTCACTTTTAATGGGAAGATACTTTGAGAGGGCACCCAGCATGACCACGTTTGCAGCCTGAGGATGACCTGCCTGGGCCGCAAGACTCGTTGCGTCTATCGTCTTGACCTCTTTGCACATCTGCGTCAAAGGTTCGATTATCTCCTCAATTTGGGGGTAAATTGCAACTCCGGTGGTAACGGTCACCGGCATAACTGGCTTTGTGTTGATGAGAGCAGTGCCTTCTGGTGAGAGGAAATGGGCATATCGGAGGGCTTCGGCAGGTTCGAGAGCCAGCAACACGTCTGCCTTTCCCGGTGAAATCATTGCGCTGTAGCTGCATCCTACTCGGATGTGGTTGACGACGCTGCCACCGCGTTGGGCCATGCCGTGGGTTTCGGCACCTCTGACCGGAAGATCTGATTTCAGAGCGGCTCTCCCTATTATTTCTGAGATGAGGATGACGCCTTGGCCTCCTACGCCCACCACGACCACGTCGCACTTTGAAGTCCTCATTCTGCCACCTCGATCGCATCGTTGGGACATATTTGAGCACAAACTCCGCATCCAGAACAGAGGGCGTTGATCTTTGCTACCTCGTCGAACTCGATGGCAGGGCAGCCGAACTTGACGCACTTTTTGCATCCGGTGCATTTGTCCTCGATCACCCTGAACCTCGGACGCTTTATCCCATGCCTTACAGCATCGATCACGCAGGCCCTTTTTGCCACCACCACAGAAAGGCCATCATAGTCCCGCGCCCTCTCGAAAGCCTCGATGGAAGCGTCAAGGTCGTATGGATCGACAGTCTCGACCAGTCCTGCACCCAAGGATCGCGAGACCTCTTCAAGCGAGACTGGCGTTGCCGCTTCTCCACAGGCGGTACATCCTGAAGAAGGGTTGGACTGATGACCAGTCATCGCGGTTATGGAGTTGTCGAGTATCGTGATCGTCATCTTTGCCTTGTTGTAGGCGGCGTTGAGAAGGCCGGGAAGCCCTGCGTGGAGGAAAGTGGAATCGCCAAGAACGCAGCATATGTCTCTTTCTTCACCCCCAAACCTTATCCCTGCGGCGATGGTTATGCTCGCGCCCATGCAAAGGCAGGTGTCAACAGTTCCCATCTGGACGCCCATGGTGTAGCACCCTATATCGTTGGGATAGATCGCGTCTTTTCCAAAGGCCTTCTTCATGGCGTAATAAGTAGCCCTGTGGCTGCAGCCGGGACATAGGGCAGGTGGCCTTGGCGGAAGGATCTTTTCGACCTTGGGATCGAGAGCGGGGGCGTCTATTTCGTTTTCATCCAACAATTTGGCGATGGCGTTTCGGACCGCGAACGGGTCCAGCTCTCCTGTGCTTGGTATGTGGCCCGTCGCCTTGCCCAGAATCTCAACTTCTGGGTTGACTTTGCGTGCGATCCTTTCTGTGAACTCTTCTATGATCGGGTCCATCTCCTCGATCACCATCACCTTTTGGACGTGTTCGAGAAGTTCTGCGATCATCTTTTGTGGTGGTGGACAGGTCCCTATTCTAAGGAGGGTAACGTCGGCTTCCAGCTCGGCTATGGCCTCTTTTGCGTAGAGTCCTGCGATTCCAGAAGCGATCACGCCCACGTTGCCCCTTTTTGTGAGCCGGTTCCACGGCATCTTTTCCAGGGCCGCTTCGATCCGTTCTTGTTTTGCCAGAAGTTCGACGTGGAGTGGCCTTGCGTGGATCGGGAGGGCAACTCTGCAGGTGGGATCTTTCTCGAACTTTGGGTTATCGAGCCTTTTTTGTGGAAGCCCAACCAAAACGTCGGATCTGGCATGAGATACCCTCGTTGTCGGCCTGACGAGGACTGGTATCCCAAACTCTTCAGAAAGATCGAAGGCCCGAAGAGTCATGTCTCTTGCTTCTTGGGGGTCAGCAGGATCGAGGCATGGAACCCTGGCAAATAGCGCGTATCGGCGCGTGTCCTGTTCGTTTTGTGACGAGTGGCAGTAAGGGTCGTCTGCAGATATAACGACAAGTCCTCCTTTCACGCCCAGATATGCCGAAGTCATGAACGGGTCTGCGGCCACGTTCAGGCCGACGTGTTTCATGGTGGCAACAGCTCTAGTTCCAGTCCAGGCGGCGCCGATCGCCACCTCCAGCGCTACTTTCTCGTTTACGGACCACTCGACGTGGATTCCCAAGTCCTTGGCCAGGGGTGCTAAGGTGTCCACGATCTCGGAGGAGGGCGTGCCTGGATAGCCCGCGATCACGCCTGCTCCGGCTTCGAGAATGCCCTTGGCAATGGCGACGTTTCCCAGCAGATATTCTCTCAAGACCAAACCATCCTTTCAAGTGTATAGTCGAGAACCAATTAGATGAAACTAATTGGTTCTCGCCAGAATAGTGCTTAACGATACGAATAGGCCAAAATCTCAAACTCTTGCGAGTTTGAGATTTGTCCGAAAGGTATCGTTAAACACTATATTTGTGCAAATATTCCAGCAATTCAGTGCTGGTGGCAATAGTGATCGCCCCTTCTGATAAAGGGCTTTCGCGGACTCGGCGATGAAGGTGATTTTTGCACCTTTTGCAACTGATCTGGTTTCAAAATAGTGATGGACGTTAATCTTTGCAAGTCAAATGCTCAAGACTGAAGATGCGCCATATTTTGCCTCAAATCGTGTGAAAAATATGGAATGCGTGCCATACTATTTTCTTATGGCAACCGATCAGCCACAACAACCGCAGCCTCCACCACTGCCACCAAAGCCAAAACTACCAAACAAAACGCTTCCATAGGCTATGTTTTCGTAATTGGCCATGTTGTCATAGTAGCCGCTTAACTGTAACGCAGTCGACGTAGGCACTTCTGACACGCCTTGTTTTCCATAGTTGCCGCCCAACGATAATATTCCGGTAGTCGGCCCCTGTGAACCGTCTTTGTTGCCACAGTAGCGGCCCAGCTGTACGACCTCTGTAGCCATTCCATCTTCCTCTGACACAACTACGTCATTTGCGCCAGATAATGCCCCAAAGCTATACGAACCAGGGCCCCACATCGTCCCAACGGCCACGGGCCCCAAAACCAGCATGGCAATAGAGATTGTTATAAACGCTCTCAAAGACTGCACATCATATTGCACTTTTGTCAATCTATCGCCTCCACGCCCCACATATGTCGTTGTATGTGCTCTACTATTTCAAATTTCTGAACGTTTTTGGTCACATTTCGGAAAATTGCCCTTCAAGATGCTGAATCATCTCTCGCACTGATCGGCGTAACACATCGACGTTATCGTATCTCTCTGTGATTGCCGCCAATTCTTCTTGGGATAAGCTCTTCATCTCCTCAATCAGCTCGATCAGCTTTGGCATTGCCCGGACCACGTTGTCTACTATCGTTATCGTTGCAGTCTTTGCGGTCCTTGAAAGCGGGTTTAGATCCACCGTGATCACTTTCTTTCCCATTTTTACGAGCGCCTCGCACCTGTCGCCATCTTCTAACGGCACGAGAACCACATCGGCATCGTATATTCCGCCGTGGTTAGCCTTGGCTCTTGCATGATCCAACCCAGGGATGAAGGAATCTGGATCTTCGCCAAAGATCGTCTCTCCACCCAAAGACCTGAGCAGATTCACTATTTCTTGGACACGTTCTTCAGTTCTGTAGAAGATGTTCACCTCAAGAGGCGCACCGATCGACCTTGCCAGATCCACCATCTCTTGTGGAACGAGTGCAGCAACGTTCCCGTTCACGCTTAAGACCGGGCGCTCTGCCAAAAGAAGCATGGCTGCTGCCGCTCTCTCGGCATCCATCCCCGGCGAGGTTGTCTTCTCGCCGATGAAGTAGTCGAGAGCTTCGCCTCGTCCTTGAGCTATCAGCCCGTTTGGGCCGGTTATTCCCTTCTCGACGCCTTCTACAACCTTTTCTCTGGTCTTCAACGAAGCGTACCTCGGATGAGACCGCGGCACCATCTCACTCAAGTCCCGCACCTCCAAGGCTTATCCTCGTTGTGAAATGATCTCCGAGCTTCTCGAACTCTGCCAACACATCATCTCCTCCCAACGCAAAAACCGCATCACCGAGCATTACCATGCTGGCCATACCACCCAAGGCCTCAACAGCCTCTACGACATCGTACATCCAGTCTCTTGCCAAACCCGATTCCCTCGCAAACTTCCAGGATAAGATCATGAACTTTTCAAGTGTGGGCCTTTGGAGAAGGGACTTGAGCGCGCGCTCACCTTCTCTGTTAACTTCTTTCATGATATTGGGATCTGATAAAACTTCTTCTGTCGATAAAGGTCCTTTCACTAGACAGTCCACTTTCAAAGGCAGCACAGGTATCCGATCGACCGCCCCCACACCTGGCGCTCCTGGCGCTAACCTTACGACCAGGCCGCCGGTATTTTGGGCTATCACGTCCCCAAGGCCAGTTCCACAAACTACCTCTGCCATGTGCGCCACCTGGCCTGCGCCGTTGGCGGTAAGGCCAAGATCGAATTTCTGGTTCAGAGAATAAGCGCAGCTCAAGGCACCGGCACCGCTCGCTCCAAATCCTGATCCTTGCGGCATGGATAGCTCGGTTTCCACCCTGACTGGAACTGGCGCGAGCTTCTTTAAAACCTCCATACTCACGGGCGCCAAAGACCTAACGCCGTTTAAGAATACTGTTGTCTCTTCAGAAATCGTGACGTTGGTTTTGGCCCTCATCTCCAGGTTGAGGCCAGCACCGATCGATCCTGCCTTGGCTGGATCTGGATTGCGCCTGGCTCCAAAAAATCCGGTTATATGGGCAGGAGCAGAGGACTTCAGCCCAACACCTCCACAAGAGCGTCAATCACCTCTCTTGCGATGACCCTCTTTTTCCCTCTTGCCTCCGACTTGATGCCGCCAGCTCCTATTATCAGCACTCTGTTCTCTTCAGTTCCCATGCCGCTGTGCCCAACGTCGTTTGCCACCACGAGGTCAAGCCCGTTTACCTCCATCGACTGTTCGGCTCTCTTCACCAGCTCCTCGTCAGAGACGAAGGTTTCGGCCTTGAACCCCACCATCTTAAGCTCGGGATATTGTGATCTAACTGTCTTGATTATCTTTGGTGTGCGCCTGAGCTTAAGCTCAAGGTCGCCTCCCGATTTGATCTTTTCACCGCTCGGATCGAGGGTGTAATCTGCGATGGCTGCAGCTCCAATGAAGGCGTCGTACCCCCGTTCCATTTCGGCCAGAACGGCGCTAAGCATCTCTTCGGTGCTTTCTGCAAAGACCTCTTTTACGGGTAAATCGAGATAGTATCGGTGGACCAAAGTCACCTCGGCGCCTCGCCTCCATGCCTCAAGTGCAATCTCGATTCCGGTCTTTCCCGAAGCCCTGTTGGTGAGGATCCTGATGGGATCAATCCTTTCGGCGGTAGACCCGCTAGTTACCAGGATCTTCTTAGAATCAAGATCGTGTGGTCCAAGTAGCCGTTCTATTTCCATGACGATCGAAGCGTTATCTGCGATCTTCGCCTTCTCTTCTTCTATTCGAGGATCGATCAGGACAACTCCCATCTCTTTCAACGTCCCAAGATTCTTCACAACCGCCAAGTGGCGATACATTGCCTCGTGCATGGCTGGGACCAACATGACCGAAATTCCGCTTCCAAGCGCAGTGGTTGCATAAGTCGTCACGGGTGTGTCGTCTATCCCAAGAGCCACTTTCCCGATGGTGTTGGCGGTTGCAGGAGCTATCAAGAGGAGGTCAGCTCTTCCACCTTCACCACAGAACTCAACGTGTTCCACTCGGCCCGTGATCTTTGTCACCACCGGGTTTCCAGATGCGTATTCCAACGCGTACGGGTGTAGTATCTCCTGGGCTGCCTTGGTCATGACACAGTGGACCTTGGCACCCCTTCGAATCAAGTCGCGAACCAGGTCGACTATCCTGATTGCGGCGATGCTTCCGGTCACGCCCACCACGATGACCTTTCCAGATAGCGAATCGCTGACAGTGCCAGATATGATCGAAGACATATGCGTTCAGCCTTTGACTCAAAAGCCACGTTAAAAAGGTTCTCCCTTCATATCGACCAGGGCCGATGCTGAGCATAACCTTTATGTAACAAACCACTCTAGGGAGGTTGCTTCGCGCCGGGGTGGCCTAGTCGGTTAGGGCGCCAGACTCATAGGGTACGATAATTGGGCGCTCGTCCTGAGGCATCTGGAAGTCACGGGTTCGGATCCCGTCCCCGGCACCTTTTCTGTTCGTTTTTGTTCAATTTGCACCAACTTTTGTTCGATGGGTACTTTTAAGTGGATGGATTCGAATGATTATTCGGAGTCCTGTGGATGCGAATTGGAGTCTATATATGTCATTGTGGCCTGAACATCGCGGGAGTTCTGGATCCTGCGGATCTCGCAAAGTTTGCTGAAAGCCTTCCAGACGTTGCAGTTGCTAGGGACCTTCAGTTCACCTGCTCGGATACGGGCCAAGAGACCATCAAGGGGGACATCAAAGAGCACAAATTGGACAGCGTCGTGGTGGCGGCCTGTTCGCCCCGGCTCCACGAGCCTACCTTCAGGCGCGTGATTTCAGATGGTGGCCTGAACCCCTACATGCTCGAGATGGCCAACATCAGAGAACAGTGTTCTTGGGTTCACATGGACGAGCCGGCCCAGGCCCAGGAGAAAGCAAGAGACCTTGTGCGAATGTCAGTGGCCAAGGCCATGTTGCTCCACCCGCTTGAGTCTGAGACCATCCCGATAAGCCGGGACGTTCTCATCATCGGAGGTGGCGTCGCTGGGATTCAGGGGGCTTTGGACCTTGCAGATAGCGGAATACACGTCTACATGGTGGAAAGAAAGCCCACCATTGGCGGTTACATGGCTCTTCTCACAGACGTATTTCCCACCAACGACTGTTCCATATGCGTTCTTGCGCCCAAGATGTCTGACGTCTACAATCACCCACTCATCACTTTGCTGAGTTATTCTGAAATCCTCAACATCGAGGGGAGCATTGGCAGGTTCACAGTCTCTGGCATAAAAAAGGCCAGATTCGTTGACGAGAACCTCTGTAAAGGTTGTATCAACGACTGTTCCGACGTGTGTCCGGTCGAGGTTCCTGACGAGTACGGCTTTGGCCTTGGAAAGAGAAAAGCGATCTACATGCCGATACCCCAGTCGGTGCCACTACTAGCCTGCATCGATCCAGAGGCTTGTGTTGGCTGCGGCCTTTGTGAAGAGGCGTGTCCTGCTGACGCCATAAAGTACGATCAACAGCCCGAAGACTTCAGGTTCGACGTGGGCGCGATAATCGTGGCGACGGGCTGGCAACCTTTTGACGCTTCCAGGAAAGAGGAATTTGGTTATGGTCGGTACAGAGATGTAATCACCGGCCTTCAGATGGAACGGCTTCTCAA
>CAZXBV010000008.1:0-5242 GCA_964639155.1 uncultured Methanotrichaceae archaeon | reverse complement strand
GTTATGGTCGGTACAGAGATGTAATCACCGGCCTTCAGATGGAACGGCTTCTCAACGTGGCAGGGCCGACCAGTGGCGAGATCGTGAAGCCTTCGACCAGCGAGGTCGTAAAGTCCATAGCGTTTCTCCAGTGTGTGGGATCAAGAGACGCGACTGTAGGAAACGCCTACTGTTCCAGGGTTTGCTGTATGTATGCCCTAAAGAACGCCCAGCTTGCCAAAGAGAAGTATCCTGACGCCGATATCGCCATCCATTACATAGACATGAGGGCTGGCGGCGAAGGTTACGAGGAGTTTTATCAAAGAGCTCAAAGGCTCGGGATCAAGTTCGTCCGGGGTCGAGTATCCGAGGTCGAGGAAGTGGATGGGGAACTTTACCTCAACTACGAAGACACGCTCCTGGGCAAGTTTCAGAGGAAACATTACGACCTGGTCTGTCTTTCTGCGGGACTTGAAGCAAACCGGGACGCAGACGTTGTGGGAAACCTTTTAGGGTTATCGAAGCGGCCTGACGGGTTCTTTGAGATCGCTCACCCCAAGATGAGGCCGGTAGAAGCTCATATTGATGGGGTCTTCATAGCAGGTTGCGCTTCTGGTCCAAAGGAGATTCAGGTATCCATCGCTCAAGGTGAAGCTGCGGCTGCCAAAGCGATGAGGCTTGTTTTGAGGGGGGAGCTCACCCTTGATCCGGTGACCGCGATTGTTGACACTGACAAATGCATCGGATGCAAGCTCTGTGTCGAGATTTGTCCCAGCAAGGCGATATCAGTGGAGAAGACCGCTTACGTGGACGAAGCCGCTTGCAAAGGTTGCGGAACTTGCGCTGCGGCGTGTCCTGTGGATGCCATAAACATGCGGCTCTTTTCTGATGAGCAGATAGTTTCTCAGATTAGGGCGGCGACGGCTGTGAAAGCCGAGTATCCTTTCATCGTCGGATTTCTCTGCAACTGGTGCAGCTATGCCGGAGCTGATCTTGCAGGGACTTCCAGGATCCAGTATCCGACCAACATGAGGGTCATCAGGGTGATGTGTGTTGGAAGGGTCGATCCCTCTTTCGTGATCGAGGCTCTCAAGAACGGAGCCGATGGGGTATTGATATCAGGGTGCCGTCTTGGTGAGTGTCATTACACCGACGGGAACCACAAGGCTTACCAGCGGATTCAGGTTCTGCGAGGCGTCCTTGAGAAAGTGGGAATCGATCCAGGACGGGTCAAGATCATCTGGTGTGCTGCCAGCGAAGGCGAGATCCTGGCCGAGGAGGTAAGGCAGTTCGTAGCCGAGCTAAAGGAGATCGGCCCCGTAGGCTCGGAGCTGAAACTTGGATCTGAGTTGGAGTCTGAGTTGGAATCTGAATCTATGCCAGAAGCGGTATCTAAACCTGAGCCAGAAACGAAACCCGAGCCCGATGCTAAAGTTGAACCTAAAACCCCACTCGATCCTGCAGGGGGCGGTGAATAGTGGAACTTCAAAAGGACATGGACGTTCAAGGGTCTCACATAATATGCACTCAGATCTCGGACGAATCTGTCAAGGTCTTGGATTACGATTATAAGGCGTGCAATGGTTGCGGGATCTGTGTGGATCTTTGTCCCACAAAAGCGCTCCAGCTCGGTCCCGTGATCGAGATCGCGACGGGCCTGGATGCGCCACCGGTTTTGATAGATCTAGAAGCCTGCGTCTTTTGCGGAATGTGTGCCGCTTTCTGTCCTGTTAGGGCCTACAAGATGACTGCAAACGACGAGGATTATCAGGATAAAGACGTGTATCCTCATCTTCTCTCCACGGCCAAGCCAAACGAGAAGTGCCTGCCTTGCTGCCTTTGCGAGCCGGTCTGTCCGACTGAAGCGATCACGGTGATCTTCATGCCGAGGCGCGACGATTTCGGGCCGCTTCGTGAAGAGGAAAAAGAGAACAAAAAAGGCAAGATCAAGGTAGATACCGAAAAGTGCAACCTTTGTGGCAAGTGTGCCAAGTTCTGTGATGCGTTTATTCTCCTGGAAAAAGAGCCGAGTCCAGAGGATCTCACTCCTTTTGAGCAGCTTTTGGTGGACGAGGATCTTTGTGATTATTGTGGGCTTTGCGCTTCTATATGTCCTGAAGAGGCGATCACCGTTGAGGGAACGCCTTTGGAAGTTGACGATTTCGAGTTTCTGGGCGACATCGAGGTCGAGGAAGATAAGTGCATTGGATGTGGCCGGTGTCTTCTGGTTTGCCCTTACGAGGCGATGGACATCACAAAGCCTTTCGATGGGGACATAAAGCTGGTGGAAAAACAGCTGTTGCTGTGCGATCCTTTGGGATGTCATGCTTGTTTCAACGTTTGCCCGGCTGACTGTTGGTTCGTGGGCGAAGATGGAAAGATAAAGGTCGAGAAAGACCAGTGCATATTCTGTGGTGCTTGTGCCAAGGCGTGTCACTGTTATGCCATCGAGGTGGATAGGACCGACGTCTCTCACACGCCGATAAAGGAGTCGCCTTGGTCTCAAGAGTGGAAGGATGCGATATCTTCCATCGTGACTAACGAGAGGAAGCGGCCCGACCTGAGTGGGGTCGTCTTGCCACCTGAGATCGAGAAGGTCCCCTTGCAGAAGATCGAGGTGCCCAAGAGAGACCCAAGGCTTCTCAAAGCGATCAACGAGCGGCTCAGCCAGGTGGATCTGGTCATCAACAAGCCCAGGGTGCGGTTCATGTGGGAGCGAGACGATATCCCAAAGGCTGCAGAGGGGATCGCCGAGCGGATCCGTAAGGCTCAGGAGAAGAAGGCCGAAGAGAATACGACTGAAGATAAGATCGCTCAGGGGAAGGCGGCTGAGGCTGCAAAGGCAAAGGCAAAGGCGAAGGCAGGTGAGCAGAAATGAGCGCTGAGGGTGGGATCGAGGGCGAAGTCGGAGTCGAAATCGCAGTCAAATCCGAGGGTGAGGTTTTCAAAGAAATGGTCTTGAAGCTGGCAGGCGACGAGGTCAAGACCTGTATCCAGTGCGGTACCTGTTCAGCCAGTTGTCCCATGGCCCATCTCATGGAGGACCCAATAAGAAAGCTGATCAAGTTTGTCCTTGAGGGGATGAAGGAGGAGGCTTTGGAGAGCAAGACCATTTGGCTTTGTACGTCTTGCCTTCTGTGCACGGTTCGCTGTCCAAGAAATATCAAGCCAATGGCAGTAGTTGCGGCCTTAAAACAGATCTACGAGTCTGAAGGGAGACGTTGCAGAGATTCGGTATTCGAGGGGATCTTTGCAAGACAGGTTCAGACCCGTGGCAGGGTTTCAGAGGTTCTCTTATCGGCAGAGTACTTGATCCGAAGTCCGGAGTCTGCGGCTCAGATCATGGCTTTCGGCGCGGAGCTCGTCCCCAAAGACAAGATCGATCTTGATATAGAGGCCGAGATGGAGCGGATCGAAGGTCTCGATGAGTTGGAACGGATATTTGCGCTTGGGAAGATTGATGGCGTGAACGCTGGCGAAATGGAGGGGGTCTCAGAATGAAGTTTGCTTATTATCCTGGGTGCGTTGCAAGGTCCACCGGAAAGGAGTACGAGGTTTCCACTCATGCCGTTTGCGAGGCCCTCGGAATCGAGCTAGAAGAGATCGACGACTGGAACTGTTGTGGCGCAACTCACGTCTCAAGCCAGCTCGTCTCGACCGGTCTTGCTGCAAGGAACCTGGTCAGGACCGATCTTCCTGTCATGACGTCTTGCTCTATCTGTTACAGCAGGTTGCGTGCTGCCGTAGATCGACTGGAAGACTGCGACGTTAAAAAGCTGGTGAACGAGGCTCTTGACACGAAGTACGAGGGGCCAAAAGAGGTCAGGCACGTAATCGAGCCGATCATCGAGGTGCTCGAAGGGGCCGAGGACTTGAGCGATCTCGTCACCGAGCCCCTGAAGGGTCTGAAGGTTGCGGCCTATTACGGCTGTCTTCTCACAAGGCCAGTCGGCGGGATCGACAGCCCAGAAAACCCTTCGGTTCTCGAAAAGCTCATCCGGCTCCTCGGCGCAGAGCCGGTCGATTTCAGGCTGAAGATGAGGTGTTGTGGCGGCCCCATATTCATGCCAGAGGAAGATGCAGCCTCAGATACTCTCATCCGGATATTGCGAGATGCGAAGAAGTCGGGCGCGGATCTGGTGATGGTGGTCTGTCCGCTCTGTCACTTGATGCTGGATGCAAATCAGCCCATGATCGAGAAGCGGTTCAATGAAGAGATCGGGCTTCCGATTCTTTATGTGACGCAGCTTGCGGGTCTCGCGCTCGGCCTCGGCGCCGAAAAGTTGGGGCTGGAAATGAACTCGGTCTCCACAAAGCCAGTGCTGGATAAACTCCAGGAGGCGCGAGAAGCGGAAGCGGCAGCGAGGGAAGGGGCAAAGGTGTGCTGAAAACGTCCGTCCACCTTTCGGCCGGAGCCAATCCCGCATGTTGTCGACAACCCGTCTGGAATATCCTGTAAGATATTTCGCGAAAGCTACATGTATAAAAAGGTCTTAGAGAGTTCAAAGGTGGACTTGTTGTGAGCCTGCTTCGGAGTGTGAGTGGTAAAGATGCAATCAAAGCCTTTGTCAAAGCAGGTGGTGTTGTGCGCCGCGGCAAAGGCGACCACGTTAATATCAAGATGCCCAACGGACAAATTGTTACCATTCCCGTCTCCGGTGATCTGAAGATAGGCCTTCTCAAGTCTGTGATCAAAAAGGCAGGACTGGATGATGACGAGTTCATTGTGCTTTTGAAGGGGTGAGCGATCTTGGAATATACGATTTTGATACACCGGGCGGAAGAAGGCGGTTATTGGTCCGAGGTTCCTCTGCTTCCTGGTTGTTATTCTCAGGGGGAGACGATCGACGAGACCCTGAATAATACCAAGGAGGCTATCGAGGCCCATCTTATGGCCTTGAAAGAGGATGGGGTGGCAGTTCCAGTCGAGGAGAGCCTTTTCATAGGGAAAGTTCGGGCGGAGGTCGCTGAATTGTGATTTCACAAGTGGACTTCGACCACAAGGAACATATTAACTGAATTTAGGTGGTCTCTTGGGCGCTACAGTGCGATATGTAGTCGATGCGAACGGCCAGAAGATCGCGGTTATCTTTCCCTTGGCCGAGTACGAAAGGCTACAGGAGGATCTTCACGACCTCTCGGTGATCGCAACGCGGAAAGAAGAGGAGAGCATCAGCCTGGAAGAGCTGAAGAAGCGGCTGTGAGTGCGAGATGGGTAGCTATGCAATCGCCTTCAAGGCCAACGTGGAGAAGGATCTTCGCA
>CAZXBV010000007.1:0-16635 GCA_964639155.1 uncultured Methanotrichaceae archaeon | reverse complement strand
CTAGTCTAACTGTTTAGTCTCGCTTAGCCGTTCACAAGCCACGGCCTTTAGGCCGTGGTAGTTGACAGGACTGCTGTAACCGCAATCGGGTCTGTCTCACCTCTAAATCCCACATCAGAAATCCATTCCCGTTTGGGGTTGACGTATACAATACTTCGCTTGCTGGTCGCAAGATCCAGGCAGTATATCTTCGTTTTCCAGTTGGCGTAATAGATAGCGCCATCTTTGTAGGCCATACCCTTTATGGACGCTCGATCGTCCCTGAATATCTCCGTTACTGAGCCATCGTCAACGCGATATATGCTAGCAGGTATGCGATTTCCTGTGCTCAAGTAAAGAGTTCCGTCATCGTCGAAGGCAAAGTTTCCTGCCCAAAATCCACCTACTTCAGATAGGCTGACCACTCGATAAGGCACCGCAACGTTGTTCTTGATCTCATATATTATGCCGTCGTCGCCAGCTCCACTGGCTTCGCTGAAGTATAGATGCAATTCACCTTCTTGATCGAAGAGGAAAGCCAAGTCTCTCACGTAGGTTTTATGAGTGTAAACCGTCTCTTCAGGACTCCAGCCAGTTCCAGTTTTTGCAGTCCTGAATATGTTGTTCTCGTTAGCGTTGACATAATAGAGCTTCTCAGGTATGGCCGGGTGGAACGTGAAACTGTAGAGGTTCTTTGATGGTCGAGTGTAAATAATGCCATCAGTTCCTGCAGAAGTTCCAGGCGTTGGGATTTCCCAGGTTATGTATCCAATGCCCAAGACCCCAGGACTTGGGCCTGCAGCCATGTTAACTCGCAACTGGGAGAGCCGACCTTCATCAGTGATCACACAGACGTAAGAACCTTCAGTCAAGTCGTCGATCTCGATTCTAGATGATGAAAAGGTCGCATCAAGGCAGCTTTTTGATCCTGGCAAACTTACTTTCGCAATCTTTGCTCCGTTCATGGGTTCCAGATATCTCTCGTCTGCTGTCACGGCATGGAACCAAATATCTGCACCGGAAGAAGGGCCATAAGCGCCTTCGTCAAGATCTACAGTCCAGGTTTGGGATATGTTCACAGGCCCAGTAGAATGGGTCGTTGGCGGCGATTCTATGTAGCGGTAAACCGAGCCTGGCGACGATCTTGCGTCTGCGAAGTAGATCTCGACCGGTATATCATCATCTATCTTCTCGATTGAAACCAGATTCGACCGGTAATTGAGATTGCAACGCCGGTCGTTCAAAACGACGTAAACCGCCTCAGGTGGTACATTTCCTCGTTCTACAGCAAACCAAATATCCATCAGATTTCCTGGAGAGTTAAGAGCGCAGAATCCATAGATATCGTTGTCGTCTTGGTCGTAGATATTAACCCAAGTCCTAGAAGACTCGGTGTTGAAGCCGCAGGGTGGAAGATCTGGTGCCGCGTTGAAAAGTTCTGCAGGATATAGGTTCCAGTTGGTGACAGCGAGCTTGTATCTTGTGAACTGTTTGTTTCCGACGGAGTAGTCCTCCGTTCCTGTCAGTGCCAGCTTTGGATCTGGAAGGCCTTGATAACAAGAAAATTGTTCAGTTGTGGTTTGTGAGTTTTCAGTCACCCTGGTGAGATCTGGCGTTCCGATCGCAAGCTGATCACCCCTTTCGATCAAGGTCATGCTCTGTCCTGCAGAGATGGTAATCCCAATTAGGGCGAATAGAGTCAAGGCTGAAACTATCAAGATAAAGGGTTGTATTATTTTCAAGATCGTACCCCCAAGGATTTAAGAATACTATTCGGCACCTAAAAGACTTAAGGTTTTGGATGAGTTTGGTCCGATACTTCCCCAACCGCCGCGCCATTTTTATACCCATGTCCACAGATAACTAATCTCAATGTACCGGATACTGGTTACCAACGATGATGGCGTCCACTCGGCTGGGATGAGGGCGGCAGTAAAAAGTGTTGAGGGTCTGGGCGATATACTGGTGTCGGCACCCGCCGGTCAAAAAAGCGGTGTTGGCAGATCGATATCTATCTTCGAGCCGCTCCGATTCAACAAGATCAAGATGGACGGGCACGAAGCTTACGAAGTGAGCGGAACTCCTACAGATTCGGTGATCATAGGGATCTTCTGGCTGATGAAAGGCGAGCTTCCAGACCTCGCGGTCTCTGGGATTAACATAGGTGAAAACATCAGCACCGACACAGTCACCACCAGCGGAACCATTGGTGCGGCTTTAGAAGCGGCAAGCTATGGAATTCCTGCCATAGCGGCATCGATCCAGGTGGTCGACCAGGGCGATAAGTTCGACAGCAAGAACGATCACGCGTACCAGTTTGAAGTTGCCACAAAGATCGTAAGAAGGGTGGCCGAAAGGGTGCTTGAAAAGGGACTGCCAAAAGGTGTCGACATCCTGAACATCAACGTCCCTGTGAATGCGACAGAAGAGACAGAAATTGTGGTCACGCACCTTGCAAGGAAGATCTTCAAAACCGCGGTCCACGAAAGGCCAGATCCTAGAGGTAGACCTTATTACTGGATTGGCGGCGACTTGATATGCAAAGAAAAGGAAGGGACCGACGTCAGAGCTATCTATCAAGAAGGCAAGATATCGATCACACCACTCACCGTGGACAACACGGCCAGGGTCGACTTTGACGAGATATTGGATCTAGCTCATTGAAGTTAGAGTTCGCTAGATTCACAATCAGCGATCAAATGACAATCAACTGGTGATCAACTTGGACGAAGATTTCTCAGAATTGAGCAAAGAAGATCAAATTACGTACGTAATCGAACATTTGAGGGACCTGCCCGACGAACTGGTGGATCTTAGCATAGATCTGCTGGTCGGGGCTGGCGAGACTGAGTACGCAATAGCTTTGGCAAAGGACACTGGACGGACAGAGAAAGCTATCGAGATTGCTCTGGAAGAGGGCGATTATCTCTGGGCGGCTTTGATCGCCAACAAGGCCGGAATGGAACAAGAGGCAACGAGGCTCTACAGAGACGGGCTTGAATATTATATCTCGATGGACATGTACGGGCGAGCTGTGAGCGTTGCCAAAGCCTTAGGATTGCCTCAAAACGAGATCGATCTGCTATTTCAAGCAGGGATCAGGGCTGAAAGCAGAAATATGGATACGGTTCGGGTTCGTGCAGCCTTAGAAAGCATCGCTTTTTCGCTTGAGGGCGCCCTTGCAGGGAGAGATGACGAAACTGCAAAGGAGATTAGGTCTGCCATGAAAGAAGAGATGGAAAATATAGAGCGACGAAGCTTGGAGCAGTAAAGCTACAACTGCAATACGCATTAACAACCGGCTTTAGGAATTAGCCGGCTGATTTTTTCCTTTGGCAATCAGGATAGAAGATCAAGATCGTTTACTGGTCACTCAGCCGGATATCGAGCTTCATCAGATCTTTTGCTATCACGGTATCGGGGAAGTGGCGGAGAGCATCATCGAACAAAGGTTGGACGTCGTCAGAGTATCGGGAACTTATGTGGGTCAAAACCAGCTTTTTGACCTTTGCCTGTTTCGCAAGCTTGGCAGCTTCACCTGATGTGCTGTGCATGGTTTCAAGAGCCCATTCTTCCATCTCGTCTGCGAGAGACCCATCGTGGATCAGAAGGTCTGCCCCTTGAGATGCGGATTTCACCTCTTCTGTCGGCCTGGTATCACCTGTGTAGATCAGTTTCCTTCCAGGCCTTGAAGGTCCCATCACATCTTCGGACCTTACGATCTTGCCTTCGATTTCGATGGTTTCGCCTCTTTGAAGGCGGCCGAAAAGCGGACCTGGTGTAACCCCAAGCTCGATGGCGTTGGGACGATTGAACCTGCCTGGCCTTGGGTCTTCTTTTAGGCAATAACCAAGGCTTGGGACGCTATGGACCGTTTTGAGTGCAGTCACTCCATAACCATCCATCTCTACGACGTCGCCGGGCTCAAGTTCCATCACTCTTACAGGGAACTTTAGGGTGTAATAGCCAATCTGGTTGAAGAGGTCCACAACTCTCTTTGTCCCAACTGGACCTACTATGGTGACTGGATCTCGTCTTCCCTGAAATGCCATCGTCTCGAAAAGTCCAGGTATTCCCAGGATGTGGTCTGCGTGAAGGTGGGTTATGAAGATATAATTTAGCTTCATCATGCCGGTCCTGGCTCGCATCATTTGGCGCTGCGTTCCTTCACCACAATCGAAGAGGATAAGTTCGCCTTCTCTGTTCACGAGCACGGCGGAAGGGTTTCTGTCGGGTGTGGGAAGAGATCCTGCAGTTCCCAGGAAAGTTACCTGTAGCATGGCTTCTACCTCGTTAATCGTAAAGAGAATGTTATCGAAAGATCCTATAAAAATGTGGTGTTTAACGATACGTCAGAAGATGCTGACGGTTTAGTCGGGTTAAGGTCGATTCCAGATTGCTTACTCCACGATTGGTGCTGGGATCGTGATCTTTACACTTATGATTGGTGACGCCGTGACCGGAAGTTTGGGTTCTGGTTCGGGTGCACGTGGGTTTTTGTCGACGTTGATGCCACCGGGTATGTTGTATTCAGGTTTGGATCCGGCAAAGTCGCTGTAGAGATTTTTGTCCCAGTCGTTGACCCCCGAGTCGATGGCATCGTAGTTATTGTTGTCCAAAATATTGTTTCCATAGATTTCGTTTTTGTTGGAATTAAATGCAATCCATATCCCATATTTGTTATTGCTGATGTTGTTATTCTTTACGACGTTATTGCTCGCGTCATCGAGCATCACACCATACCACCTGTTTTCAAGGATCAAGTTGCCCTCAACTATATTTTCGTTGGACTTGATCTTGATCCCCGCACCGCCAGTGCCCGAATTCGTGAGGACAAAACCTTTGATGACCGTTCCGTTGGATATAACGGTTATTGCGCTTTCTTTCCCACCTGCGTCAACTACTGGTTTGTCCATGCCCTCAAGCCTGATCGATTTGTCCAGGACCACTCGCTCTTGATACGTACCGTTCCGAACCTGAATGAAGTCGCCAGCTTTTGCTTCCCGAACGGCCTCGCCTATGCTGGAAAAATCACAATCATCACAATCACTGGGCCCAACGGTGATGGTAGCGGCCTGGGCCAATAGCGGGACTAACAACAGCACCAAGATTGCCAAAAATGAAATAGTCATCTGTGTCGTTGACCAACATTTAAACATTTTAGCAAATAATATCATTTCAGCCCCTCTCTTGACGGAGACGAGATTCAGTCCCCTTTTTGGGGTGATTCATGAAACTTGACCTCCGTTTGGATTGCAAACTCACCTGTGAAGTTCTGGTTGCTGTTTATGCTACCATAAAACATTTTTGTCATGCTGGAATTAGTCTCCCACGTTCCATTAAAGCTGCTCAAAGTGTTGATTCCAACGGTTTGGTTGATGGTGGAGTTCTGAGTTGATCCAAAGAAGGTCTTCTGATCTTTTTCGATCTGGTTGAAGCTGAAAGTCTCCTTTACATCGGCGTTTATACCGCCATAAAGCCGACCAGAGCTGATGACCTTGCTGCCTGTGAGAGGTTGTGATCCGTTATATATAAGCTTGGTATCATCAATGAAATTCAGATTGTTTAAAGAAGTACCGTTCTGACCGTTGCAGTCGGGAGTCTGTCTCGATAGCTGGTTTGCTTCTTGGGAATAGACTTGGGTTGTATCCATCTCGATCTCGCCGTCTCCAGACATGGCCCCATGATATTCAAGGGCGATCTCTCTATCGCGAATGGAAGTGCTCGCGTCCACCAGGCCGATGCCGCTGACGAGTTGATGTTCGCAGAACTGGTTGTACTGCCCTGGATCTTTTATTCCAGTTCCCGATACAAGTCCACATCCAAACAGATCTTCAACATCCAAAGTGGCCTCGATCTTGGGCGAATCAGATTCAGCAATCACCACTCCGTCGGTCTTTTGATCGAGGTCAACAGGTGTCGAAGAGAACGATTCAACAGGTTCGATCTCTTCGAGGGAGATCTGCTCTGTTTCATTGGGCACCTCTTCGGATTGTTCAAGAGATTCTGTCGTGAGATTTTCAGGCATTATTTCAACAGATCCCATCTTTGTAGATGAAACATCAACCGACGGAACGAATTCTGATGAAACGTCAACAGGTGAAGCCTCGACCAACGGAGTTACTTCAGATACATTCTTGCCCGTCCTGAAATTCGAAGGCTCAATCTCGCCAGATCCGTCCATCGTTATGTTATCTTCTTTAGCCGTTGGCTTTGACGAAAACATCTCGAATATGGGAACCAAAACCGCTGCAGTCACAGGTCTGATCAGGTTTCCGAGAGGATCGAGAGCTTCTGCCTGGACTGTGTTAACTATGACACATCCTGCGTCTTCTTTGGTCACCACATAGGTGACGAAGAGACTTTGAGATTGGCCCGGTTCCAAATGTGGGATCTTCTGGCGGAATTTGATCACCTGGCTGGATGCGTTTGCACTTAAATCATCTGTCAGCTTGATTTCGTTCAGAGTCACGTTTCCGTTGTTTGTCATGGTTATGTTGTACTCGATCACGTCGCCCACTGAAGCGTTAGATACGTTGGCCTCTTTGGAGATCGAAAGCTGAGATGCACCTTTGATTACTGGAACGACCTGTTGAACGAAGCTGGATGCGACCTTCTTTCCGACATAATTTCCTGTGGCGTTCGTAGTGCTGTTGACGTAACCTGCCATTAGATCTTCGACAGTTACTGTGTGAGTTGCCTTCAGACTCTTTGATTCACCAGGCCCCAGATCACCCACAAAGAACTGGCCAAGAAGAGAATCTTTGATGACAACGTCTGCGAGCTCAACTTCACCGTCGTTGGTCGCAGTTATGTTGTATTCGAGCACTTCACCTGGCAAAGCTTCAGATACGCTGGTCTCTTTAAAGACAGAAAGTTTTGCATCGGGTGCTGAAATCAACTCTTTTATGACCTTTCCCATGACCTCGTTTCTGTCGAGACAGCTGTTTATAGCCTCAAATCCAAATGCGAAGTAGACCACTTTGTAGATGCCGTTATCAATTCTTATCGCGCCTATGCCAGATCCTTGATAATTGAAGATTCCTGTGGCATAGGAGTTGACAGGTCTGATCTCGCTGGGCCAATACTGGTTGTTTGAGCCATCGCCTTTCGAAATTTGAATGGTAATGCCATCTGTGATCGGATCGCTGGTCACGCCCTCAAGCGTGTGAGTTGTCATGCTGTCCTTCACATATTCTGAATAGAGATACTCACTATAAAAATCGGTATCGCCGACATTGTACCCGATATCTTGACCGGAGATGAAAAGCGATCCACCGCCGTCGAGATAAGCAGCCAGGTTGGCCTGGTCCTGGCTGGATAGCGTGGTTGTAAAGTCCCTTCCAGTGAACCAGACGACACAGTCGAAGCTGTTAAGCTCAGCCAACGAAGGAGACACTTCGGTTTTTATGTAGTTGTAGTCGTTTGCCACAAGGGCGTTTTCATAATATGTCTCGTCGTGAGTTCCGTCGTCATCGTCTACCAAAAGTATGAGGTTTGCGGATTCTCGAACGTTTATGGTCTTTTCGTCATAGTTGTTTTCGGTGTAGTCTTCGCCGATCAGAGGGGCGGCATAGACTCCAAGGTCGTATTCACCCTTGGCACCTTTTGACCAGGTGAAACTAACTTCTTGAGATGATCCTGTGGAAAGATGAGGTATCCTGCTTGAACCTTTCACGGCTCCATCTTCCATGAACTGAACGATAACGTCTCGTTCGTCGTTAATGCCTTTGTTATCTATGGTCGCATATATTTTGATGGCCTTTTCGGGCTTGGTGTAACCAGGAAGCCTTATCTTGGATACGTCTAGGTCGTGTTCTGAGTAGAGCGGCATTCGGTATGGCGTCTCGGGATCTCCTAAAAGGTTGATGGCGTAGTAAGAGAACCTCATTACGTTTCCGTCAGAACTCCGATCGATAGATCCCACGTTATCCTCTTTTGAGTCCTGGTTAGCTCGGCCCAGGTTCTTTATGTCCTCGCCGAATATGGCATCCCAGAACTGTCGATCGTATCGTTGGGACGGGCTGTCGGTGGACGAACGTCTTCCAAAACCGTATCTAGAGTTTCCTATGAAAGCAAACGCGCCGCCTGAAGTGGTCACGAACTGTTCGAGAATGGAGTCGTAAGGTAGATAGATGCCATCGCGATCGCGGTTGTCGAAAGCTCCTGCATAACAACCCTGGCTGTATCCAAAGAAATATTTGTCGTTAGAAAGAGCGTCAACGTCGCTTTTGCTCATCTTCATGGCAGTTCCGACACCGGCGTGACCGAGATGGTTTATTGTGTGGACGTTCTGGTTGATTATCTCTGCCAACTCAGATTGAGACCATTCCCTATCACGGCTGTAAAGTGTCCGTTTATTGAACTCTTCAGGGAACCCTGTTGTTTGGTACCCATTGACTTTCGAGTCGTCCTTTGTTTCATCTTTGGAGTTTCCGCCCCAGTTGCTCACGCCGCCAAAACCCAGAAACTCGCCTACCATCAAGACTTCTTTTAAGTAAGGGTCATGTCCAGACTCATAATCGATGGTCTTTCTAACGAAGTTGTTCATCTCCTCAAAAGAGTCTACCGAGGCTCTTCCGACATACACTTCTGCAAGAAGGTCAACATCGTCTCCGTTGGGACCATCGTTTGGTTCGCCGTAGATTCCGTTTCTGTTGTAGTCATAGTTCCCATCAAGACAGGCGTAGTAAAGGTCTGAAGGGATGTTTGGGGGATTGAGCTCATAGTTCCAGGCCCAAAGACTTCTCACAGGGACCAGATCTTTTTCAGTTTCGCCACTTAAGGCAGATCCATCGGCGTCGCCTCCTAAGAGGACGTAAGTTATGCCATTGTTCTGGTAAGCGTCCCGTATGAAGTTTCGAATCTTTTCCTGTCGGTCTATGCCATCGTAGTTGGCATATATGTCCTCGACAGCGACGACTGTTGATGCGACGCCTCGTGAACGTTTCCATTCGGCCAGAGCCTTGAAACTGTAGGGGCCAGCGGCATCTTTGAACGCCTGAGTCGTTATGATCACGTAATCGTAATTTTCGTCGAGGAGCAAAGAGTCCCCAGTTGGTACCACGTCAGAGGAGTAAGTAGTGGTGTATGCTGCGATGCTTTCAGGGTTATCCACCATCCTTGTTATCATCTCTTGGTCTTTGGACAGGCCCCTGAAAAGTCCTCGATCCAGAGTGACAGAAGGCGCGGTGGTTATCCTGACGTCGAAAGTTCCAAAATAGTATGTTTCCTTGGTCTTAGGGATGTATTGTATTGGATAAAGATTGACGTAGAGGATTTTGTATCCGTTCTTCTCCAAAACACCCAAGACAGAATAGAACTCTTTTGGATAAGGTCCCATGGACTCATAAGTGGTCTCGTTGAGGGGTGTAAACTCAAGTTCAGAAATGTTGCCGATCATGCAGCTTATGGGAAGGGCGTCTTGACCTGGCTCGATAAAGATCGTGCCCAGATTCTTCTTTTCTCCAGGGATGACCTCTATTTCCAAGATCTCACTCCCTGGCGGTATCAGTATCTTGGCGGTTCTGAATGGCACCACTGGTTCACCAGGGATGATACGGTTCTCAAGTCCTGGGATCTTGATCGATTTGGACGCGTTCTGGTCGTCGAGAACGGCTAGATCGCTCGGATTCGTCTCGATTATAGGATATTCTGAACGGTACTGAAGCTCTATCAAGTTCACAGGGTTGCCATCAACCTGCGAAAGAACGGTTGGGCAAAGAAGGCACAAGGCCAAGCCCAAATAGACGATCAAGCGCACAACAAGTCGGCTTGGCATGTTCTCGCCCCCTTCCTGGCGATCCCGTTGTGTCGCACGTCGCCCAACCAAGACTGCTTGGACGCCTGAGCGCGCCTATGGATATCTACGGTCAACTCTGCTACTCCCCTCAAAGCTATGCGAATACATTCGTTGAGAAAACTATTAAAATGTTTTCCTGCGTTTAAAAGGGTTTGAGCTAGATGTATTGGCTGATTTCCTTTAGATCTTCCAGCGTGCTTTTGTCCACACAGGACACAGATATCACGTTTTCGTATATCTGGATGGTAGCGCCAGATCTGAGAGCCAGGGCGAGACAATCGCTAGGGCGGGCATCGATCTCTTTTTTCACAGAATCGAGCGTTACTGTGAGTCTCGCATAATATATGCCTTCATCGAGGTCGTCTATCAAGATGTGGGTTATATTGGCGTTGAAGCTTTCGAGGGTTGAAATGAATAAGTCATGGGTGGTGGGTCGAGGCGAGATATTGCCAGATAGGGCCTGGTTTATGGATATCGCCTCTGAAAGTCCGACAAAGATGGGCACTATTCTGCTGGACTCATCTTCCAAGAGGACCACGGGTGCCGCAAAGCCTTCTTTAGACTCTACTACGTAGACACCCATCACCTTTACGGGGATTTGATCTCCCATGGTAGATACTCTGTTACACATCTTATATATTAATTACCCATGTGTGATTCCGATTGAGACATCAACGCCTTCCACGGACCAGTTCTTGACAAGAGACCCATCCACTTTAATAGAGGTCCCCATCATCGTGTCTTTGGACCGAACCTCGCTGCTTATCTTCTCTTTTAAGCCAAGTACCAGATTTGAGACATCTTCATCGCCAACTTGGACCCGGACAATTATCTTGTCTTCTACATTGAGGTCCATCTCTTTTCTCATGTCCTGTATCCTGCGGATGATCTCTCTTGCATAACCTTCTGCCTTGAGATCGTCGGTAAGGGTGATGTCGACGTAGACGGTTCCAGAAGAGAAGTCTGCCGCAACCAGGTTTTCGGGGATCTCTTCTAGAAACTCCACCATTTCTGGATCGATGGCATAGGACTCAACCTTGCAAGAGCCAGTTTCTAGATCCGCTTTGACCTTTAGAGGATCTGCAGCTTTTATTGCCTGGATTACTTTCTGAGCTTCGCCCTTGAAGGCGGGTCCGATCTTCTTGGGGATCGGGTTTAAGGCCATGTTCATAGGTGGCTTTTCACCAGGAGCCATCGCAACGACTGCCTTGGAGTTGGTCTGGTTTTTAAGAACATTGATCAGACTATCCAGCTCTGCAATCTCTCGATTGGGCGAGATTATGATATTGGAGACCGGCCAGCGCAATTTCCTTCCGCCTTTCTGGCGGGCGTTGGATACTGCCTCAACAACATCTCGGACCAGGTCCATCTGGGATTCGAGGCTGGGATCTATTAGGTCTTCTCGTGGCTGGTGCCAGTCACACATGTGGACAGATATCGGTGCATCTGGCACTGCTTCTCGGACCAAGTTTTGGTAGATGGATTCGGCAGTGAACGGTATGAACGGTGCCAAAAGCTTGGTGAGTGTGACCATAACCTCATAGATCGTAGCGTAAGCTGCTAATTTGTCAGGATCGTCGGTCTCGATCCAGGTTCGAGGTCTTACCAGCTGGATATACCATCTAGAAAGGTCTTCAAGCACGAACTCAGAGAGGGCTCTGGTGACGCGGTGGAGCTGGTACGTCTCCATCTGTTTTTGCACCTCTTTTGCAAGAGTGTTGACACGAGAGAGAATCCAGCGATCTTCGGGCCTTAAGTTGTCCTTGTACTTTTCAAGATAGGTCTCGGTCGGGTCGAACTTGTCGAGGAGCATGTAAGGCAGAGGGAACCTGTAAGCGTTCCACAGGATGTTGAGCATCCGGTTGGTGTTAACCAACTCGTCCCAGCTAAAGTGGATGTCTTCCCAGGGCGCGTTTGAGGATAGAACATAAAACCTGAGCGTATCTGCACCGAACTTCTGGACGACCTCTTCGGGCTGAACCACGTTTCCAATGCTTTTGCTCATCTTCTTGCCTTTGTCATCCAGGGTGAAACCGTGCATGAGGACGCTCTTGTAAGGAGCTTTGCCAAAGGATACCATGCTCGCACCAAGCTGGGAATAGAACCAGCCGCGAGTCTGGTCGTGACCTTCTGTTATGAAGTCAGCAGGCCACCACTCGTTGAACTCGGCTTCGTATCGAGGATATTTCAGTGTGGCCCAGGAGGCAACGGCACTATCGAACCAGACGTCAAAGACGTCGGGAACGCGGCGCATCTTGCCGCCACATTTGCATTTGAGGAACACGTCGTCTACGGCGGGCCTGTGAAGCTCTTTTACTTCGGTTTCGCTTCTTTCGTTCAGTTCTGCCATGGAGCCTATAACTTCGACCTCGCCGCAATCGTCACAGATCCAGATTGGGAGAGGAATTCCCCAGTATCTTTGGCGCGAGATGCACCAGTCGCGAGCGCCGCTGACCCAGTCTTTGAACCTGGCGGATCCGGCCCATTCGGGGTACCATTTGATCTTGGTGATCTCGTCGAGCATGTCGTCTCTTAAGTCGGAGATCTTGAGGAACCATTGGGGCGTTGAGATATAGATGATTGGAGTTTTGCAGCGCCAGCAGTGGCCGTATCTGTGTACGATCACGCCTTTTGCGAGAAGAAGTCCTCTTGCTGAAAGGTCGTCGTTCACCTCGTCGTTTGCCTCTTTCACGTATTTGCCAACGTACTTTTCGCCGGCCTCTTCGGTGTATCTTCCGTCCTCGCCGACAGGGCAAAATATTGCCATCCCTTCCTGGACGCCAAGTTCGAAGTCCTCTAAGCCGTGGCCTGGCGCTATGTGGACTGATCCAGTGTTCTCGGCAGTGACGAAGTCTGCCAGGTGGACTTTGTGTTCGATCTCTTTTTGCGCTGGCACCAGGTCTTCTAGAGGGTGCCTATACTCCAGGCCTTCAAGGTCAGTTCCCATGACCTTGTCCAGGATCTCGTAGTCTTTGTAGCGGCCTTCGCGGAGAACGTTTTCTATGAGGGCGGTGGCGACTATCAGGATGTCTTCTTGATCGTCTTTCCAGGCTCGGACCTTTGAGTACTCAAATTCTGGGTGAACGGCGACGCCAACGTTTGCGGGAATGGTCCATGGCGTGGTAGTCCAGATCACTATGTAGGTGTTTTCTTCTCCAATCACAGGGAACTTCACGTAGATTGAAGGGTCAGATTCGTCCCAGTATTCGACCTCGGCGTCAGCGATGGCGGTTTCGCATCTGGGGCACCAGTTGACGACCCTGACACCCCTTTCAAGGAGATCGCGTTTGTAGGCGCTTTTCAGGGCCCACCAGGCGGCTTCCAGGTACTCGTCCTTGAGTGTCATGTAAGGGTCTTCCCAGTCGAGCCAGGCGCCCAAGATCTTGAACTGGTCGGTCATCGAGTCTTTCTGGCTGAGAGCGAACTCCATGCATTTGTCGATGAAATTGTTGACGCCGTAGGATTCGATGTCTTTTTTGCTCTTGAACCCGAGGGCTTCTTCCACCTTGACCTCTATTGGAAGGCCGTGCATGTCCCATCCGGCCCGGTCTTTGACGTGGAAGTTGTTCATGGACTTGTACCGGAGAATGGAGTCTTTGATGATCTTGTTCCAGGCGGTCCCCAGGTGTATGCTACCTGTAGTGTAGGGCGGGCCGTCCACGAAGAAGAACTTCTTGCCGCCGGTTCTCATGCTCCTGGTCTTTGGGTAGATGTCCTCGTCTTTCCAGAACCGCTCTACCTTACCCTCAATTTCTTTTGCGTCGTATTGTCCTGCCACCTCAGAGATCATCATAATCCTCCAACAGACGGGAACGCATAAGCACAACGTCCTATTTAGGCTTTGTTGGTTTGTCGGGGCCAAAGTGCAACGATCTAGGCAGGTTTTCTTGGCAAAAGGTTTTATATGTCAGGCACCCTTTTGCGTAGATTATGACACAAGAGTCCTCTGTGTGGGATCGTTTTCTATAGCGTCGAAGCACTGCGTGAAGAAAAAGTCCAAATTTTCGATACGACCCTTCGTGATGGTGAACAGACACCCGGCGTCTCGCTGACCCCGGACGAAAAGATCACTATCGCCAGACAGCTTGACAAACTCGGTGTGAACATCATCGAGGCCGGTTTTCCTGTATCTTCTAAAGGTGAATTTGAAGCGGTCAAGATGATCGCCGACGAGGGTCTCGACATTGAAGTTTGCGGTTTGTCTAGGATCATCAAGAAGGATATCGATAGCTGTCTTGATGCCAACGTGGATTTGGTTCACGTTTTTGTCTCGACTTCGGACATCCAGATACAGCACACCATCAAGAAGAGCAGAGACGAGATCCTGAAACAATCCGCCGATGCCGTGGAATACATCAAAGATCACGGAAGGCACTGCCTTTTTTCGGCCATGGATGCCACCAGGACGCCAACATCTTACCTGAAAGATATCTTCAAGGCCGTCGAAGAGGTCGGATGTGACATAATCAACATACCTGACACTGTGGGCGTCGCCATGCCGACTGCCTTCTATGGGCTTGCCAAAGAGATCTGCGATAACACCAAACGAATGGTAGTTGACGTTCATTGCCATAACGACTTTGGCCTTGCGGTCGCAAACAGCCTCGCCGCGTTCGAGGCCGGTGCAAGAGAGATCCAGGTTACAGTGAACGGGCTTGGTGAAAGGGCTGGCAACGCCAACTTGGCAGAGACCGTCATGAGCCTTCACTCCATTTACGGTGCCAAGACCGATATCAAGACTCAGTACCTGGTCGAGACAGCAAAGTTGGTGGAACGGCTCTCTGGGGTCAGGATATCGCCTACGGCACCGGTAGTTGGCGAGAACGCCTTCTCTCACGAGAGTGGAATTCACAGTCATGGCGTCTTAGAGCGTTCAGATACCTTCGAGCCTGGCATAATGACTCCAGAGATGGTGGGTCACAAGAGACGGATAGTCCTTGGGAAACATACCGGCAAGCACGCTGTTGAACAATCTTTGAAAGAGCTTGGATACAGTCCAAACGACGTCCAGCTCCAAGAGATCTTGCAACGGATCAAGGATCTTGGCGACAAAGGCAAACACGTCACCGATGCAGATCTTCAGACCATTGCAGAGGTTGTAATCGGGCAGTTGGCCGAAGAGAAGCGGACTATTGTGTTGAAGGAACTTGCCGTGATGACCGGAAACACCTTAACTCCAACGGCAACGGTGAAGGCCAGGGTTCGAGGCGAAGAGCGGGTTTTGGCTCACATTGGGGTTGGGCCCGTGGACGCTGCTTTAAAGGCGGTCCGGGCCATTTTGGGCGAGGTTGCCACTGTCAGCCTGAGGGATTTCAGGATAGAGGCCATAACCGGTGGGGCAGACGCGTTGGCAGAGGTTGTGATTAGCGTTGAAAACACTCATAAGGGAAGAGTGGTCACTGCTAGATCCGCCAGAGAGGACATCGTCATGGCGTCTGTGGAAGCGTTGGTCAACGCCATAAACAGATTAATGCTGTTGGAGGAAGAAGATAGTTGAGCGAAATCGATTACGAGGTGACAGACACTCACTGCCACCTCGATTTTAAGAATTTTAACAAAGATCGCGAGGAGACCATCCAAAGAGCCTTGGACGCCGGTGTGACCACCATGATCGATTCCGGCGTCGAGCTGAAGAGCAACAAGAGGGCTTTGAAGCTCGCTCGAAATTATGATTTCATTCATGCCACCTTGGGCATGAACCCAAATCCCCTCACGGATATGACAGATCAGGATGTTCAGTCGACCCTGGATCACATAAGAGAAAACGCAGGCGAGATTGTGGCCGTAGGCGAAGCGGGTCTCGACTATTATCGTTGTCTTGATCCGGCGGGAAGAGAAAGGCAGGTTGAAGTATTCAAGAAGGTGATAGATCTTGCCCAGGAGCTAGATCTGCCGCTCACGATTCATGCGAGAGATACTGAACAGCAATGTCTGGAGATGGTGAAGCATCTTGACAAGGTGGTGTTCCATTGTTACAGCGGGAACGTAGCCACAATGAGGGAAGCTTTAGACAAGGGGTTCTACATATCTTTGGCCACGGTGATCTGTCGTTCAGCACCGCATCAGGTATTGGCAAGACAGGTGGATTTGGATTACCTCTTGATCGAGACTGACAGTCCCTTCCTCTCACCAAGGCATGGGCGAAACGAGCCATCTTACATACTGGATTCGTTGAACCTGATTGCCAAGATCAAAGAGATCTCTCCAGCCGAAGTCGCTAAGGCCACCACCGAGAACGCCAAGAGGATATTTGGCATTTGATAGATTGGGAATTCTCACGAAAATGGCATCGCAACATGTAGATTTCCATATTTTTCAAAAGACGTGATGATTGGCAGCTTTGCCAGCATCTATTTGTAGCTTTGAGTTGGTTTGGGCGTGGTGGTCTTAAGCGTGAGTTTTGAGGGAAAGGTGACAAAAACGGTGCGATCAGCTTTATCGGGTCATGGTATTCTTCGTCTTGCAGGTTGGCGAGAGCAAGAACCTGAGGGCAGATGGAATGATCCAGACCCGTGGGATGACAGTCGTTATTCCGGCTCAGGTCGATTCAACCTGCCGTTTACATATTCGGGCATGATATTGGTCGTGTGCGTTGTGCTCTACTTGGTGAATGTGAAAGCTCCGGGCTTTGCCTCCGATTACCTGGCTTTGGACCCCGCAACGCTTGCCTTTAGGCCCTGGACATTGATCACCCACATGTTCCTTCACGGGAGCATGGAACATCTCTTCGTCAACATGATTCTCCTCTTCTACGGCGGAACTTTGCTTGAGAGGATAGTGGGCGAAAATCGGTTCTTACAGATATTTATCGTCTCAGGGATCATAGGGGCCATCGGCCAGATGCTGATTACGCC
>CAZXBV010000006.1:0-16647 GCA_964639155.1 uncultured Methanotrichaceae archaeon | reverse complement strand
GTTTTGTGTTTCTGGTCAGGGCTTGAGCCGTTTGATCTCCAAATACCGAACGTTGCCATCGTCTTCATATCCGAAGACCATCTGCTTTCTCACGCTGTGAGCCAACCTTACGGCTCTCGATATTCCTGGAAGGTGGAATACGTAACCTTTTGGAATCGAATGGACCAGATACTCAGAGTGAGGTACCTTTGAAGGCCCCTCTACTTTCTTGTAAACTCGAAAGTGGCTCCCGAACTTAAACCCGGTTTTAACTACCAGTTCGTGATCCCGAAGGTCTCTGTAAACCCGATACTTCAGGTCCAAACCGTCCTCTACTTTTCGCGCCCGTTCCAAAAACGCTTCCAAATCAAGGTTTGACCCTGATCGATCTACCACCTCTATGATCCCTTTTTCCAAGAGATAAGCAGACTCTACAAGAGAGAGCTGAAGCCTTCCGCCAACCGGTTTTCCGTAAAATCCCATCTCGTGGAGACTCTCTGAATACTCTGGATCCCAAAGAACTACTCTATCTTCAAGAAGCGTTGCCTTTCCACCTGGTATCTGGGCTTTCATCTTTCCTTGCAGAGTCTTTTCCCTCGCCTCGTAAAAGGTGATATCGCTCTCTTCATCGACTATGGCCAGCATCAACCTCTTTCTCATCTGTCTGGCCACTTTTATGGGTCCCATCATCTCTTCGAGCGAGAGCGGCAACCTTTCTGAGACCACGTAGACGTAAAACTCAGCAGGGGTCTTGCCCGGCTTTCCGCCCCTGGGGTATACCCGAAAGTCGGTGACACCGGGCTGGACGTAGTAACCCCTTTCTCTTAAGTCTTTGTAGACCACGTACCTGAACTCGAAACCTTTCTCAAGTCCTGAACTTAGCTCAAAGAAGGTCTTGAAATCCAAGTTCTCTTTGCCACGGCGAACTTCAATTCGGTTTCTGTCGAGAAGGTAAGCTGCTTCCACCAAAGATAGCTCGAGTCCCCCATTCAAAGGTCTCCCGAAGTAACCCTGCTCGTAAAGCTCTTTTACGGCATCTCCGCTCAGCCGGACCTTATCTTTGGAGAGATTTCCCCTAAGTGTTTGATCAGACATAAAAAATATGGATGCTTTTGTTCAGACGCTCAGCTTGTCAGGCCATATCCCATGAACACAGGAAAGGGCCCCATCCACGTCAGCGTGAACCTTTTCTGCAGGATACCCTGCACAGAGCAGGTAGGACTCGACGTGGTTTGGAACTGCGATGGACATCTGCTCGACCATCATCACCGTCTGCATGATAGTGTAATCGCCCAACTTCACGGGGATTATGTTGTCGGAAACTATCAGCTCATATATCTCAGGGCTGATGGGTCTCTCAAATCCTGAAAGGAACGCCTCAAGGATTTCGCTGGTCCACTCGTGAGTCTTTCCGGCCTCGTCTTGATAGGGCATGACCACAACTTCTCTGGTTTTGGCCAAACACTCGACGAAGTCCTCTGGAGTTGGATCTCCCTCGAAGACGAAATCGAGGTAGCTGGTGTGAGGAACTGTAGTGGGCGCCTTGCTGGCCCTGATGCTGTAGGTGACCTCTTCAAAGACGGTTCCCGCATCGGTTCCCTGGTGGCCCACTCCTTTTCCGATATCGATGGCACTGGGTGACGCCTTAACTACTGTGTGAGGGTCTCCATGCCTTCTGTCGATGTTACCCATGATCATCTTGAGCCCAAGAGGTCTTGCAGCAAGGGATGCCCTGCTGATCCCTGTGGTGTTACAGCTGGTACACTGGATCACCTGAGGTTTTGCCTTGGCGAACATCTCGTAGTTCTCAAGTCCAAAGAAGAACTCCATCTCGAAATCGGCCTTGAGCTTGTCTGTGATCTCGACGCCCTTTTCTTCAAGCTCGGCCATTATCTTTGGCCTTTTGGCGCCGCCCATCATCGACATATGGCAATCGTTGGCAAGTCCCGCCTCGACGTAAGACGTCTCCTGTCCACCAGGAGTTCCTACCATCACGAAATCTGAGGCCTCAAAGAAATCGTTGAAACCGCCATCGATCTTGAAACCGAGCTTCTCCCACTTAGCTTTGTCTTCTTCGTCGGAAACATACGCGCGGACGCCACACATCCGGATGAATTTGTTCAGAACGCTTATGGCTCTGCCGTGGGGTCTGCGCAGTAGGACGTTGAGATCGCCCTCAACACCAGTCGCCTTTTTCACTGCATCCACGGCCAGAAGCGTTCTTTTGTTCTCCGTGCCGTCAAAGCCTACAAACCCTGCGTTTAATTTCAAATGTAAATCCTCCCTATGCATTGGGTGACATTTCAGTTGACATGCCCGGTCATTATTAACCTTTGGGATCTTTGCCAGGCTGTCTAGATCAAGTTCCATGTTTGGAGAAGGTTTCCAGTATCTTTTGAGCTGCAATCTCGGCGTTAGACTCTGGATCGAGGTTCTCTGCATCCAGCACGATCTCCGGATTTTGGGGCTCTTCATAGGTCACATTGACTCCGGGCACCGTTGCGCCCGTCAAAGATCCCTTTTTGTAGATGCCTTTTGGAGAATGTGCCGCCCTTCTCTTCGCCTCGCGTTCAATGCAGACCTCTAGTGGTACATTGACGTAAACTTCGGCAAATTGGGGTATGAGGTCTCTTGCCAGATCGCGATAACGTCTCTTGTTTGCGGTAGCATCGACGATTACGTTCGTTTTGGCCTCAATCAGGAGTTTGGCCATGTAAGCGAGGCTTGCATAAACTATGCTTCTTTCTTCGTCTGTATAGGAGGGATTGGGTGTGATCACTTTTCTAACCTCGTCCAACTCGAGAACTTTGACCTTCACACCTTGTTCTTCAAGCTTGGACTTGGTCCGTTGAACGATGGTAGTTTTGCCACAACCCGGAAGTCCCGTAAACCAGACAACCCAAGACATGGAAGATAGGTGAAAGCTCTGCAAATATATACTCTACATTCGTAACTCCAAACTTCGCCGCAATGTTGGGACAAACACGGTCCTTGTTACAGCGTGCAAGATTCGCGAAATATAGTCGAGAACCGATTAGATGATGCTAATCGGTTCTCGCCAGAATAGTGTTTAACGATACGAATAGGCCAAATCTCTAACTCATAAGAGTTAGAGATTTGGCTGAAAGGTATCGTTAAACACTATATTCGCACTATATTCGCGAAGGTGAGGGCGATATTAGTCTCTTTTGTGACGATTTTGTTCGGCTCAGGGACATTTGTCCTAGACGGAACTGCCCTGCGCCATCCACTCTAGATAAAATATTCGATCAAACAAAAGATTAATATAAGCGTACTTGTTATATAGGGATGCAACGGGACATATCTGCCTCTGGATAGGGGTAATATGAGGTATAAATTATGGAAAATAAAAGAAATTTCGCGTTAAGAGATGCGGAAGGCAACGAAATCGGGGTTTTTACTGGAAAACAGCCCCGACAAGCGGCCTTGAAGGCTGCAAACAGGGGATACACCGACATCAGGCTTAGAGAACGTGGAACGAAGAAAGTGCATATCTTCGAAGGCGAGCGCAATCCGGTGACGAAACCCGCCAATGCACCAGAGTGGATGCCAGAGGAGATTTGGAAACCGAACGTCAAGAAGATTGGCATCGAAAAGCTGGACAAGATCTGAAGGCCAAAACCCCGAAGATTTCCCATGAAAATAGCGTTATAGCATATCGACTTTCATATTTTTGGAACAAGCCTTTAGGTCATGGGCGTTTTCAACTCCCACGAGATCTTGCTCCCGCTTCTAGAAAACCAGAACCAAACAAAGAAACAGCGCCCAAACGGGCAAAAATAGAAGGCTAGGCTGAGAGGTTCAGCCAAAGAGGGCACCAAGTCCCTCAATTCCGCTCTCCTCAGCCTCTTCTTCCTCTTCTTCCACTTCTTCAGCCTTGGCGACAGGTGCTGCCTCTGCGGCTGCAACTGGTGCTGCTACAGCGGCTGCTGTAGGTGCTTTTGCCAGTACCGATTCTATGTCGACGCCCTCAAGGGCAGTGACCAGTGCTTTGATTCTCACTTCGTCCGGAGTGATATCTACTGCATTGAGTATGGCACTGATGCCCTCTTCGGACACCTCTTTGCCAGTGCTGTGAAGCAATAATGCTGCATACACGTATTCCATCCTAATTCACCTCTTGATCACGATCAGCCGAAGAGGGCACCAAGTCCCTCGACTCCGGCATCTTCCTCATTTTCTTCGTCGGCCTCTTCGGCCTTCTCATCGACGGGTTTTGCCCCTTCCGCTTCTCCAACCGGTGCGGCTTCTGGGGCGTTGTTGCCACCTTCAACGAAACTGGACAGTGCTGACGCTTGAGATGCGGCCTTTCCAAGCAGCAGATCCATCATACCAGGCACGGGTATGGCGCATTCGACCACCAGATTTCTGGCTTTGAAGGAAGCGCTCTGTATGATGGGCTCAATGGTTTCAGGCGTGGTGTATGCAATCTCGACAGCCAGCCCGAAAGCTTTGGACGCACACATGCTAATCTGAGACAAGATGCCTTCCACGTCGATGGCCAGATCTTCCGCCTTGAAGGTAAGTCCACCTTCGTACACTGCTCTCAGGTCGAGCCCTATCTGCCTTGGGAATATCTCCATGGCCGCCAGGACCTGAGCGAGCTGAGCAGATACCTTATCTCCTTCCTTGGCCACCGTGGTCGTCTGGTTTACGACCACTTTTCCACTCTTTATCGCGGCAGGAATTCCTGCGCTCTGGAGTGTTCCTACCATGGGACCGGGAGAAAAGGGCGTATCGCCCTTTTCGATGACTATCTCACCTGGTGCAACTCCGCCAGCCTTTATGGGCATAGCTTGTTTCTTCTCGTCCAGCATCTTGCAGAGTTTGAAGGGGTTCACGTCGGTGAATATGAACGCCGTTTGAGACTCTATGTAATCTGCGAGAGGTCCAACATCTTCAGAGCACTTCTCTAAGGCTCTAAGGGCGATGTTATTTCGGACCACCTTGATTGTGACATTTTCCCTCAGTTCCTCTCGCAGGCTCTGGAGCTGGCTTGCGGGAATGTCGGCCACGCCCACCAGGCCCACAACAGGAGACTCGTCAATCCGTTTGGCGACCTCTTCTACCTCTCTTATCTTCCATTCCGGCACATGTTCTGTGTGGTGTACCTCAGCGGACATATTACATCACCTTCATCGCAGGCCCCATTGTGGTCTTGACATATATCGATTTCACGTTCATTTTGCCATCTTTGAGGGTCTGCTCGAGCTTGGTTATGACTGCTGCCACGTTCTCTGTGATTTCCTGGACGTCCATGTCCCGGGCCCCCACTGTGAGGTGGAAAGTAAGTCGATCACGAGACCTAATTCTCATCAAGTTTCGCATCCTGTTGATGATAGCGGCTATATCCGCGTTTGGCGGAAGGGGCATTGGCATCTTTCCCCGTTTGCCCAGAATAGGTCCCAAGTTCTTACCGATTGACGGCATGAGGCTGGTTTCGGCTATGAAAAAGCTGAATTCATCGGCTATCTTCCTGGCCTCTTTCTTTTCTTCACCCAGATCGCTTACGCCCTCACCTGGTATTACGAGATCTGCACCGGCTCGTTCTGCCAGGAGAGCAGTCTCGCCGTCGGCGAAGACCGCGATCTTGATCGGTCTGCCTCGACCGTGCGGCAGGATCATCTCTTCATCGACCCTGTTCGCCGGATTGCTCATGTCGATGTTATGTAGGTTTATTGCCAGATCGACGCTCTCCTTGAATCTCCTTTCAGGGGCCGTGGAGATCGCCTGTCTGACAGCTTCCTCTATTGTATTATTCATCCTAATCCCCCGTAGTCCACGACTGTTCTTTTACGTCTACTACGGTATCTCAAAAAGAGACTCCGACTCGGTCGGCGATTCTCTATTTTAATCTTTCGTCTCCGCCAAAAGTTCATCAAACTTGCCATCCAAAATGGCGGCCTGAGCATCTCTGTAGGACATGCCCTCTACCGTAACGCCCATGGATCCACAAGTTCCTATTACTTCCCTGGCGGCACCCTTCAACGAGGCGGCAAGCAGGTTTTTCTTCTTCATCCCTGCAACCTTGACCACTTGTTCCATGGCCAGGTCGCCCATGACCTGTGTGATGTCGCTTGACCCCTTCTCCAAGCCTGCTTCCTTTAGGATCAGGGCAGACGTTGGTGGAGTCCCAACTTCGACATCGTATTCGGTCCTGCTCTTCACCGTCACCTTGACCGGGACCTGCATGCCGTTTAGGTCGGCGGTCATCTCGTTGATCTTCTTCACCACTTCTGCAACGTTAACGCCCAACGGTCCGAGCGCGGGGCCCAGCGGGGGTCCTGCACTGGCTTTTCCTCCGGGTACTAACGCTTCTACAAAATTTGCCAAGAGCAATCACCTTTGAATTTCATCTTTGCTGAGTACGCGCACGAGGTCACCCCTCACGGTTATGGGGATGGGGACCATCGCCTCAAAGAGCTCCACAGTTATCTCTTCTTTGGCAACGTCAACCCGTTTGACCCTTGCCATCTCACCCTTAAAGGGCCCTGAGATCAGCTCCACTATGGCACCTTCGTTGATTCCCACAACGGCCGGTTTTGGCGTCAAAAAGTGCTCGACTTCGTCAAAGCTCGAGGCCCCTTTTATGATCGACCTTGCGTGGGGAACGCCTTGTATTGCTTGTTCCACAATCTCGGGGGCAGGAGACTCTACGAGAACGTAACCTTTGAGGACATCAGGCACTAAAAGTGCCCTTATGTCGTGCTTCTCTTTCCGCGCCACCTGTGAGATTAGATTCGCCACCGACCTTTCTTGATTCGCGGTAGTCTTCACCACATATATGCTGGTCTCGCCCATTCTGACGAGAGACTGGCAAATAGAGATATATATAGGTTTGCAGAAGGCCGATAAAAGGTCTGCCAGCCCAGTACAACATAAAATTGAAAAGTGGCAACGGCCAATCTCTGAAAAAACAAATTAAGATCCAGTTATTTCTGTGTGAACTTGGCTGGGGGACCTAGCTAGGACTCTTGTTCAAAGGGTACCAAATACACACCGTCCTCTCGCTTTTGACCTTTGAGCAGTTCGCAGTGTCTCAGTAGGGCAAACTGGTTTTCGAGCTCTCTTGTCGATATTCCCATCTCAGATACGATCTCTTCGCGAGTGGCGCCGCCCTTGGCGAGAATGAATTCGTAGATCGACTTTTGAAGGTCTGTCAGTCCCTCAATTCCTTCAAGTCCGGCACGTTCCCGAAATCCTTTCTTTGAGCGGACGGCCCAGGGGTCACAGGCTTTGATCTGTTGGTGAGTATCGAAATAACATTCTTCACAGAACGCCTCGCCACACTCTTCGATGGCTTCATCCTTCGCGATCTCACGTCCACAACCTTGGCACCTTATTTGATCCATTTTTTCTGCCATATCGGATAACCTCCTGTCGCTCAATCTGACTGGGTGGTGTTTGACGCGCCGCTTCCTTTGAGGAGCACTTCGTAGCGCTCTTTAATTCTTTCTACGATGTCCATATCGTAAGGCTGGTGGGTTGGCACTTGTATTTGGGCGTCCATCTTTGCATAATCTGGCGCAGCCGTCTTTCCAGATTCGTCGGTTGGAATCCCGAGGTCCAGAGCGATCTCTTCGATCATCGGCGTTAGCGGGTTTATGGAAGATGCGGCCTTGGCCTGCTCTTTATATCCTGCAAGAAGTGAGTCGATCTCTTCTATCAGAGTCGCCACCCGTACCCGATCGACAAAACCTGCCATCTCCTCGATCTGCGCGACGCTCTCCTTGAGCTGGGTAAAGGTCCTAACGCCAGCCTCGATCATCTCTCCTGAATAGTGTTCTCTTGCTCGATCTTCGTAACCTGGTGAAATCACCAGAACGTCGACCTTCTTGAGCATCTCTATGTCGTTTTTGTAGGGCTTGTAGGGATTTGCCACCACGAACTCCAGACCCATCCTTCTGGCCAACGATTCGTACATGGGGGTGACGCCAAGCTTTCTGTTTCCCTTCATCACCTTCTTTACGAACTCGGGGTCGTCGAAATCAAGGCCGAAGTAATCTGCAAAACTCTTGGTAGTGGTGAGCCTTTTCGTCCTGCCTTCGGCCTCGGCGCGGATCAGCCCCATCTCCTCAAGCTCCTTGACGTGAGCGTAGCTCTTGCTCCCTCTGATTCTGGCAAGGTCGCTCTGGTTTATGGGCTGGTTGTAGGCTATGATGGCAAGAGTTCTAAGGAGTGGCGCCTCAAGTTCTTTGGGCGCGATCTTGCTCACCTTTTCTGCAACCTCGGCCCGAACCTGCATCACGTACCGGTCCTCAAACTCCCTGATCTCAAGGCCACTTTCGCGAGCATTGTAGTCCTTTGCCAGATCTTCTGCCACCAGTTTTGCCACTTTTGGGGACAAGCCTGTTAATTCAGAAATCTCTTTTAGAGATAGCGCCCTTCCCGCGGCGAAGAGGGCAGCTTCCACCACAGACTTCGCCCAATCGTCAACGTCTTTTGCCTCAACTCTCGACAATCAGATCCTCCTTTCTTCTACCAGGATGCCTCCTTAGATAAAGCTCGCCAAAGAAATCTTCTTGCTCGAGCCAAACTTCTCTTCGGCCTGCCATGAAAAGCACTGAAACGTAATCGAGCACGTCCTTTCCCACGTCGCTGAAAGCGATGCGACTTCGCCCCTCAAGTTTTTCGGATATTATTGTCCTCAATACTCTGATTCTATCCTCGATCCCTTCTTCGTGAGTCTTGTCGACGGACTTTTCCACCGATTCTTCTGGCCTTCTGTCCTTTTTGTGACTGTCTCTTCTCGTAACGACTTTCTCTGCTTTCTTGAGCTCTGATATCAGCTCATTCAAGGTGACAGGTCGCCTCGTCTTTCTTCTTATTGGGGGCTTTGGAAGCGCGCTTGGCTTGGGCTTTGTGATCAGAGCAAAATCGTCTTCGAAGGGGTCGTCTTCTGAGATTTCTTCCTCTTCTTCCATGGAATCGGACTTCATCCTGAGAAGGATGCTCGCGTAAAGAAGGGTTCTTGCAGGGACCCTCAGGTCCTGGCTTTCCAAGGACTCGATGTGCTCCAAAAATTTCTCGGTGACCTGGCTTAGGTCGATGTCCCAAGGGTCGATCTCGCCGCTCCTTGCAAGGTTTACCAAAACCCCAATTGGATCTGCAAAATCGTTTGAAGCCTCGTTTTCTTGCAGTTCGTCTTCTGACGTAACCTTCTCGTTCATCTTAGTTCAGGCTCACCCCGGTCACGCTGGATATGTTGTTTTCCTGCATGGTGACGCCAACTATGTGTTTTGCCTCTTGGATCATCGGTTTTCGCAAAGAGACCACTATGAACTGGGCCCGCTGGGCAATCCCCTTGATCAATTTGGCAACTCTCTCCACGTTCGCCCCGTCCAGGAACATGTCGATTTCATCCAATGCATAGAAGGGCGCAGGCTTATGCTTCTGTATGGCGAATATAAACGATAACGCAGTCAGGCTCTTTTCTCCACCTGACATGGCCTCGAGCCTGTGGAATGGCTTGTTATCGGGCCTTGCCATAATGGTCATTCCTCCGCTCAAAGGGTCTTCGGGATTTTCGAGGATTAGCTCGCCTTCGCCCCTGGAGAGTTGGTTGAATATGTCTTTGAAGTTCTCGTTGATGGCCTCAAACGAGATCATGAACGCCTCTCTTTTCATCTGATCGTATCGATCCAGTTTCTCCAGTATATCAGACCGTTCCCTGTCGAGAGTTTCTCGCCTATCTTGAAGAGTCTCTTGTCTCACATTGACCCGATCGTACTCGCCGATGGCCAGCATATTCACCGGTTCCAGATCTCTCATCGACTGTTCCAGGGCCTTGATCTTCCTCAATATTGTCTGGCTTTTGGGTGGCTCTGTGTCGATCTCAACGCCACAGCTCTCGATTTCGGCCCGAAGAGTTTCCGTCTCTGCTCCGATCTCGCAAGCGGCGGCTTCTGCGGCATCAATCCTCGAACGGATCCGCCCAATCTCTCGTTCAGTTAAATCCACCTCTCGCCCCTTGGCCATAATTCGATCCAGAAGCTTGCTCCTGATACCCTTCAAACCGTGAAGCTCTTCTTCGATCTCTTTTTCCCTTTTGGCCAGAGCGTCCAGCGCCACCTTTGCTTCTTTTGCCCTCTCTTTTGAGGCCTTCTTTTGATCTTGAGCTTCCTTCTTCTTTCTTTCCAGGACCTCTTTTCTCTCATCAAGCTCGGATTTTCTTTTGGTGAGGCTCTCTTCTTTTAGCCTGTGTTGGGTGATGTCTGACTCGATATCCCGGACCCGCCTTTCAAGGCTTCTGATCTCCTCTTCTACGTCATCTGCCAGGGTCGTAAGCTTGGGGATCTCAGAGCCTTTCATGTCGCCTTCCAACTGCTCGATCTTCTCTTCGTAAAGGGAAATGTCTTTTTCGAAACTTCGCATTTTCGTCTCAAGGGAACCGAGCTTTGTCTTCACCTCGAACGTTTCTTGATCCATCTCTTTTAGACGATCGTTCCTTTCTTGGACGGTTCTTGCGATCCGATCTTTCATCCCCTGGATCTCTTCGAGTCGGAACTCGTCGCGAGCCTGTTCTTTGGTCAAATCTTCGTTTTCCCTCTTGACCTTTGAAACCTCACCTTCGACTCTGTCGAGCCTGTCGAGAAGCCCGTCTCTTTCTGCACTGGCCTGGGCCACCAATTCAGATAGCTCTGCCAGCTTCTTTCCCTCGTCGGCGACGAACTTGAGCCTTGATCTGTAATGGCCCCCAGTCATAGCGCCACCTTTCTCGACGATGTCACCTTCCAGGGTCGCCATCCTGTATCTGCCCATCAACTTCCTTGCTGCGTCCATGTTCCCTACTACGAGGGTATCCCTGAAAACGTGCCAGAAAGCTGGAAGAAAACGGTCTTCGAACTGGACCAGGTTAAGGGCATAATCCACTACACCAGGATCTTTCGGGGCAGCCGGAGGCCTTCCACTCCGGATCTTGTTCAATGGCAGAAAGGTTGCCCTTCCCGCCCTGGTCTTTTTCAGGTGTTCGATGGCCCGCGCCGCGTCACCATCTGTATTTGCCACAATGTTTTGCAGTCGGGCACCGCCTGCCATTTCGAGGGCTGCAGCGTACTCCTTTTTGACATGGCCAAGCTCTGCGATCGTCCCATGCAGTCCCGAGAGCAAGTTCTGGTTTGTTGCAGACCTGATCATCTCAACAGCCCTGCTGTAGCCAGATCCTTCTCTTGCGGATCTGAGACTGGCTTCGGCTCTAGCCTTTTCCATCTGGAACTTCTGGAGCCTTTCGTCTACCTGTGCCATCTCTCGCCGAATTCCGATCCTGGCCCGATCCAGCTCGTTTCTGTCCTCATCGAGAAGCGTTGCCTTCTTCTCCAGATCTTTCAGGCTATCTTCGATCTCTCTGGTCTCTTTCTTTAGTTTGAATGAAGTTTCTTCAGAGTCTGCAATCTCGTGGAGCGCTTCTTCCCTTTCCGCCGAGCGCCTCCGGGCGACGTCTAAAAGCCGGTCACTTTCTCTCATCAAGTCTGCCATCTCAGACTTGGCCCGCTCTCTATTTCCCTTGATCGAGACAAGCTCGTCTCTAAGACGGGCGTATTTAGCATCGGCTTGGGAAATTTTCTTCTTGTATTCATCCAGAGTATCGTTTTGGTCCCCGATCTCGGCCAGAATGCTGGCCTTCCTGATGGAAGCGTCCCTAATCTTGTCGGCGATATCTACAAGGTCCGTTTTGATCCGGTCCATCTCAAGGTAGCCTTTTCTCTGTTCGGTCTCGATCTCCTCGATCTCCTTTGAGGCCATCTTGGCCCTTGTAGCCTCCTGCTCGATCTGGCCCTTTTTCTCTACCATCTCTTGCTTGACTGCAATCTGCTCGTCTTCGCCCTTGTGCGCAATCTTGGAGTTGAGCTCGTCTAGCTCCCCTTCCAGTCTTTTTAGGTCCACTTTTTTTATTTTGAGTTCTCTATTGAGACTTTCCACCTGAACGTTCAGGCTCTCAGACTCATCCTCAAGGTCCTTTAGCTCCTCTTTGGCTTCTTTGAGTTTGGCCAGGAGAAGGAACGCCTCTTGACGCCGTTTTTCTTCTCTTTGTGCTTCGTAGGCGAGGGCTTTGTCTCTTTCGTCTCTCAATCTTGCAAGCTGGTCTTCCACCTCTTCTAAGATCACATCTACTCTCTCGATCCTCTCCTTTACCACATCAAGCTCTTCGATGGCTTTCCTCTTTTTCTCGTCAAACTCGGCGACTCCTGCGATCTCGTCTATGATCTTGCGCCGCTCGATGGGACTCATCTCGATTATTCGGGTAACGTCGCCTTGCATCACCACGTTATAACCTTCAGAGCTTATGCCAGCACTTGAGAGTATGTCGTGAAGTTCAGACTGCGTGCATTTGTTTTCATTAAAATAATATATGCTATGGTACTTGTCATTTCTCAGCTGGACTTTTCTTGATATTTCGACTATGTCTTTGTCGATTGGAATAGTTCTGTAGGTGTTATCGAATTTGACCGTCACCTGAGTAAAGTCTGGGTTCTTGCCGTTGTCTCCCCGGTATATGAGGTCTGGGAGCCTCTCTGCCCTCATGGCCCTGGAGCTGGATAGAGAAAGGGCAAAAAGGAGGGCGTCTACGATGTTGGACTTGCCGCTTCCGTTGGGGCCGGTGATGGCTATAAAGTCGTTTTGGAGTGGGAGGGTCACCTTTCTGCCAAAGGACTTGAAGTTTCTAAGCTCGATCTCCTTGATGTGCAACCCTTGTCGCCCCTATATTATATTCGGATGAAAATGCGTTCCATGTCTGTAGGCAGACATTGGCTGAATAGTTACGGCTCCGTTTCTTGTGCCGTTCGACTGCCGGACAGATGCCAAGGCATGAAAACATCTCAGGCAGATTCGGCTTCTGTAACCCCCACTTTGCAGGTTCCCGGATAGAAAAACCATCTAGAATCTCCTACCAGGGACCTGTATTCAAAGATATATATCTTGTTGTCACCGTTCGGCCTTTCCACGTCCTAATCAGAAATTTGAGGTTCAAATGACGCAAAGGGATTTAATCGATGAGACAAAAAGAGGACTTTCAGGAGAAGATAGTGCCTTGATCGAGTATCTGATTTTCGGCCTGAGTCTGATCGCTCTGTACTACGGAGCCAAATCTATTACAGACAGCGCCGTCCATTTCGCAAAGGTCTTGGGGATTCCTGAGTTCGTGATAGGAGCGACGGTGGTCGCCTTTGGTACCGCACTTCCCGAGTTTTCGACCTCTTTGTTTGCCGTGATCAAAGATTCTGGCTATCCAGAAATTGCGGCCGGAAACGTCCTGGGCTCGATCCTGGCGAATACCGGCCTTGCGCTTGGTGGCGCTGCCATGTTCTATCGCGTTTATATCGACAGGGCCGTCATCGAAACGGATCTATCCTTCCTCCTGGCCTCGATGTTGGCGGTCTTCGTGGTTTTTGTCGACTTTAGGATTACCTGGATCGAGGGGATCTTGCTTCTCATCATGTACTTTTCCTTCATCCGTCACGAGATCGGTGAGCACAAAAAGAGCGAAGCCAAGGGCACCGAGGACTTCAACCCCAAGTATCTGGCCCTTTTCATAGGTGGCATAATATTATTATATATAGGTGCTCAGTACATGATCGGCGCTATTCTCGTGATTGCCGGAACTTTAGGGATAAGCCAAGCCGTGATTTCTTTCATCCTTCTGGCCATAGGAACCTCACTTCCCGAGATCACCACGGCCATCGTTGCTGCCAAGAACGGTCGGGGCGATATCGCCATGGGCGACGTGTTGGGCGCCAATACTTTCAACGCCCTGGTAATTTTGGGCAGCGTTTCACTTGTGGGTGATGTGGTGGCCAGCGAGTCTTTCATATCCATCGCCGTTCCCTCCGTGCTTTTGATCAGCGTTCTTCTCGGGTTCATGGTACTTGGAAACAAGATAACCAAGTTTGAAGGTACGATGTTGGTGGTGCTATACTTCTTGGTGATATACAACGTCCTCTAACTGATGACATCCTCTGATCGATCATTTGAATTTCAGGTTGTGCTTGTCTTTTCGTATTCTCGGTGAAACATCAATCATATGTTAGGGTTCTACCTTCATCGTTTTGCCCAAGATTCCATTGAACAGGGCCATCTCCCATCCCGCAAAGGCTTTTTACTCACGGCACCGAGTTTGTCTTGGAGCGTGGCTAGATGGAGATATTGGCGGACGTTGGTGGTCGACCTGGACTTGACTGCAAGGGATTTTGTGCTTATTGTTATTTCAAAGGCGTAAAAGAGATCGAACCATTCGGATGCAAGCACTGCCTCCCCTTCCAGAAGGGTTGTGACTACTGTTCTCGGGCCATACTGGAAGGATATCCAGGGTTTAAGCCGGTCCAGATGGTGGCAATGGAAGTGGCCCAGGCCTCGATGTTTGGCCAACCTGACAAAGTGACTATCAGCGGTGGCGGCGACTTGAGCTGTTATCCTGACCTTTTGGAACTCACGAAAACGGTGAGTCAAGGAAAAGTCCCTGTTCATCTCGGATACACCAGCGGCAAAGGCTTTTCGAAAGGAAATGAGGCCGACGCTCTGATAGGGGCCGGCGTAAACGAGGTATCCTTCACGGTCTTCTCGACAAAGCCAGATCTTCGGCGCGAATACATGAACGATCGCCACCCTGAAGAGGCTTTGGCCAATTTGAGGCGATTTTGCGAAAGCTGCGACGTCTATGCAGCCTCTGTCCTGATACCTGGCGTCAACGACGGCGCAGAGCTTGATAGGACTTGCGAAGATCTTGAAGAGATGGGAATAAAGAGCCTCATACTGATGAGGTTTGCCAACTCCCGAGACCAGGGATTGATCCTCGGAAACGAACCCATCATCCCAGGAGTGACCCCTCACGCAATCGAAGATTTCCAGAGGATCGTCACCGAAACTCACGAGAAGTTCTCTTTTAGGGTTGCTGGAACTCCGCTGTGGGATCCTGAATCTGGCGCGCCCTTTGCTCTTGCAAGAAAGAAAGAGGAGCTTTCACGACTTCCTGAAGTTAAAAAGACCGCCACCTTGATCACCAGCTCAGTTGCCAAACCTCTTCTAAAAACCATATTCGACGAGCTTGGGGACAAGGTGAACGTGGTTTCTGTCAACAAAGACATAGGTTGTCTCATAACCTTAGACGACCTTGAGGCTCTGGATCTGAGCGAGATTGAAGAGACGGTGATCCTTCCAGGAAGAACCATGGCTTGTGACACCGATATCAAGAACGTCTTTTCAAGAGATGGCGTAGGCAGGCTGGTCAGAAGAGGTCCGGACCGGCTCACGGTGGATGGGGAGATGAGCATCTCCATGACTCCCGAAGAAGTGATCGAAGTCGAGATAGAAGCCTTCACAGAGCTCATTGAGGAGATCAACGCTCTGGGGATGTAGACCCGGTGGCATGCTCATGAAAGTCGAGATCGTATCTCCAAAGATGTACACCTACGGATCTCTCGTTCTTGGCGGGATCTTGATAGATCAGGGCCATCTGGTCTCCATTAATCGCGATCTTCGATCCGAGGGTGAGGTGACGCTGCTCAGTCTCTTTTCCACGTCCCAGCTGCTCGACCCTGCAATTCTGGATTTTGTTAAGGGTCTAAAGACGCTCTATGTGGGTGGGCCTGTCGGTCTCTGTCCTGAGATCGTCTTGGGCGAGTTGGAACCCGATGCAGTGGTGATGGGTGAAGGCGAGGATATCGTTTCTGAGCTGGTGGAAGAGGGACCGTCCAGAAACATCTCTGGTGTTGCCTTCTTGGAAGATGGCAAGGTCGTAAAGACCGACCCTAAACCGGTGGGACATCTGGATCACACGCTCCCCTTGATCCCTGGCGATCTGAAAACTCAGAACGTTCGCGGGGCCAACGTATACATAGAGACGCACAGAGGATGCCTTGGTGGGTGCACCTTCTGCCAGGTTCCACGATTTTTTGGCAGGTCTATACGGAGCCGGAGTTTGGAAAACGTCCTATCAGAAGTTCGGGCTTTGAAGAAAGCAGGAATCAGGCGGATCGCGGTGAGCGGCGGGACTGGATCACTTTTTGGTTACGGCAAAGATATCAACAAAGGTGCCTTCATCGAGCTGATCCAATCGTTGGCCGAGATCCTGGGACCAAAGAACCTCTCGGTGCCGGATATGCGAGTGGACTTCGTGGACGAGGAGATTTTAGACGCGGTCAGGGATTACACCATTGGATGGGTCTTTTTCGGCCTGGAATCTGGAAGTGATAAAATGCTCAAGGCCATGAAGAAGGGGACCTCCGTTGAAAAGAACTTGGCCGCCGTAGAGCTTGCAAGATCTTGCGGAGTCAAGGTGGGCGGCTCTTTCATAGTGGGCTACCCTGGCGAAACCGAGGAAGATTACGAGGCAACCTTGAGTTTCATGGAAGACGCGATGTTAGACGACGTCTTTTCAAGCGTTGCAGAGCCGATACCTGGAACTCCACTGGCAAAACTGGCGTTAGAATATCCAAAGGAAGAGAACACTCTTTATCAAGAACACGTGGGTGAATACCGGCCCCTCAAGTTATCTGAGGCCGAGGCAAGGTGCTTTAACCTGATGCTCCACGGCCAGAACTGCAAACTGGTGCCTCGTCTAGTCGACGACGCCCTTTATCAAAGCTTCCTTGAAGAGGCCAGAACCCAAGGACGGGACATAAAGCGGGTGATGACGCTCATCGAGAAGTACAG
>CAZXBV010000005.1:0-16958 GCA_964639155.1 uncultured Methanotrichaceae archaeon | reverse complement strand
TTCGATCACGAAAATTCCTTGGAGGTTTGTATATGTGTGGCCATCGCTCTTTTGCCATCTCCAAATGAGTGCAAGAAGGATCTGTTCAGGCCAGAACAGAAAAACCGCGCCAAAAAGAGATCTACCCTCAAGGCACCCCCCCAACAGAGGCAGGGGTGTAGCCTTGGGGCCTAGAAGGTCCTTTTGGATTTACGAGATCAAAGGATACCGATCAGCGCTCAATCCGCCAGATATGTTGTAGACGGAATCGCAAATGGAATCGTTGTCTTTGTCGATGCAGTCGAAGCTTCCGTAATAGTTTCCACTCGCCTCGTCATCCCACTGGTTTTCGCCGCTGTCGAAGGCATCCATCTTGGTGTTGTTAAAGAGCTTATTTCCCTGGACCACATTATCGGCAGCGTTCAGGAGATAGATCCCATAGAAGTTGTAGCTGGCAGAGTTTCCAGAAACTCTGTTCCCTGATACGGTGCTGTTTGGCGAAGCATTGGAAGATATCCCTGCCCAACCGTTCTCCTTGACCACGTTGTTCTCGATTATGTTGTTGTTCGAGACGAACTCGATCCCTGCCCAGTTGTTCTTCTCAGCCACGTTGTTGATGATGCTGTTATTGCTCGATACAACTTTAATCCCTGCATCGCCCACCTCATGACCTGAGTTTGTACTCCTCATTCCCTCTACAGTTGCGCCGTCCGCGCTCACCATGATTGCGCTTCCAGATCCACCTGCATCCACCAAAGGCAACCCCTGGTTTCGCCAATCGTAGCCGCTTAGGATGATGGGCTTGTTCACATCTACGTTTTCATGGTACGTTCCGCTTCTGACCAGCACCGTGTCGCCAGGATGGGCCACGTCTATTGCCTGCTGAATGCCAAGATACTGACAGCCGCAGACCTTGCATTCGCATACCTTTATGGTAGTAGCTGCCTGAGCCATCCCCAATGTGAGCAGAATGGTGATCACTGCCGCGCACGATGCGAGTCTGAGAATTCTCTTGCTAGACATTTCGTCCCCCTCTGTGTTGAGAGTTTTCTCATGAGTATAAAAAGCTTTTTTGGACGAGTTCTGCATATTTTCTCGCCACATCGAACAACTTATATCTGCCCTTATCCATCTGAAAAGGCGTTATGGAGTATTTCCCCCCCGAGATCGAGAACAGGCTGAAGAAGCAGGGTTATCACATTGTGGCCCACGGTGCTGTCAAGCCTTGCCTCTGGCTGAAACGGAGCATCCGAGGTGGTGATCAGTGCTACAAAAACCACTTTTACGGCATCTCCAGCCATCGTTGTGTCCAGATGACGCCAACCCTCCTTTGTAACCACCGATGCCTTCACTGTTGGAGGCCCCTTGACAACATGCCAAACGCGCCACCCAAAAACTGGGTCGAGCCTCGCGAGCTTCTGGATGGAATCTTGGAAGAGCAGCTCAAGCTGATCTCTGGATACGGCGGGTCACCCTCCACCACCGACGCTGAACGGCTGAAAGAAGCCAAAAAACCGGCTAATGTCGCCATATCCCTGATGGGTGAACCCACGCTTTATCCAATGCTTGACGAGCTGATTCGAGAGGTCAGAGGGCGCGGCATGACCGCCTTTCTTGTGACTAATGGGACTAGACCCGAAGTGATCGAGAAGGTGAACCCGACACAGCTTTACCTCAGCCTGAACGCTCCAGACGAGGAAACCTACCTCAAAGTCTCAAACCCTGAAAAGAACCTCTGGCCCAAGTTTCTGGAAAGCTTAGACCGGCTGAGAGATTCCACATCGAGGACTGTGGTCCGGATCACTCTTGCCAAAGGACTGAACATGTTCGATCCGGAAAGGTACGCTAAAATCTTGGAAAGGGCAGATCCCGACTTTGTCGAGGTGAAGGCTTACATGCATCTTGGAAGTTCGAGAACCCGGCTTGAAAGAGATGCCATGCCCTCTCACGATGAGGTAGTCGAGTTCGCGAAGAAGATATCCAAACACTTGGATTACCCGCTCACAAAGGATGTGTTCCTGAGCAGGGTTGCGCTTCTCTCCAAGGGCGATAAACCCGAAATGATCGATCTCTGAAGCTGGTATACGGCCCAAAGATGTGATCACTCGCTTGGATCAGCGGCGAAGCCCCATATCTTCCAGGTTTTTGATGTTATCTCCGTCGAAGAGATCATCAACGGTGTAGAATTCATCATCGAGCTGGAGGACTGGCGCGCTGAGCGTGAATACGCCATTGACCCTGAGCTCGGTCAGAGCCTCGGGGCCAGCCATGTCCATAATCTCGAAATCATTCCCCCAATCTTTCAAGACTTTTTTAACCTGCTCACATCGCGGACAGTCTTCTGTGGTATATAAGATGTATTTCAAGTCACATTCTCCTAAGTTAACGTGTTTCTTCAGTCAAACCTATAGAGATTAATGACACATTTCAGACAAATCTCTAACTCGTAAAAGTTTGGGATTTGTCTTATTCGTGTCGTCAAGCACTAATCTTTCGAGAACCAATTAGACTCATCTAATCGGTTCTCGACTATAAGCCAGTCTTCCTCTGAATCGAGAGACTCAACTGGAGTATTCATGGATGCTCTGCTTCTGTCTTGATCGCGTATCCACCGTCAACGGCCTTCTGGGCGCATTCCCAGCAGCAAGAGAAGTTGGTCAGGTACGTCTCACCCTCTATCTCGTGCTCAAGGACGTTGTTGCAGCTCATCCCCGAGACCCGCCTGCAATCGAATCCTCTGCAAAACTCGTCGTAATCTGCCTCATCAGGGAACTTGTCTTCGAACCAGATTTTGGGCACGAGAACGGGAAGTATGGCCATGCCCATGCCGCATCCGCAAGGTCCGTAGGTGTCTTCGGGCCCGTCATAAATTATCGCTTTCTTCAGGTAGTCTTCCATTTTTCATCACCCTTCAACTACAGTCAAGACCATTGTTGACTTGCATTCTGGCCTATTCGTATCGTTAGTCACTATACTACCCTCACCCAAGTGCGTCCTGCCTTTTTAAGATGAAATACGAATCTCGCCAAAATATGCTCAATCAGTTCTTTCCCTAAGTAATTTATCGGCCGATTTTCGTATTCCTAAAATCTCAAACCAAATCTGCGATTTGTCGCCGATCATCGAGCGAGACAAAAAAACAGATCGCGACCATCAATTGATGGTCAGAGTCTCTATGAGCCGTTCAGTCGCATTTTGATCCATTGAGGAGATCATCAGCACATAATCGTTTTCGCTTGGGTTCCAGCAGCTCATGTAACATACCTCTACTTGGGCCAGGGATGTTTCGGTATTTATGGTATATACCGTCACGTTTTCCCCAGTCGAGCTCAATGCATCCCAACTGTCGGTTATCTCATCTCCACCTTCTTCGACTGCTATAACTCCCCCAGTTAGAAATAAGTCAATAAGAGAAGTAGGCTTCATCCGTCTCATTACGTCATCGTATACGCTGAATACGGAAATGAAAACACCCTCTTCTGCCGCTGGATCAGTGCTTTTGATCCCCATATTATAGGAAAACATGCCACTATTGTTTGCATCGACTTTGGACTCATATACTTGGAAGTCCGGGCCCAACTCCACATATAAATTGCTTTCCTCGACGGTAAATACTTGGCTTTCAAGAGCCCCGGCCATACCTGCCAGAACCAAAAGCAATAACGTTCCCACTATCGCACCAAATCGATTCATCCATAACACCTCTCTTTCGTCCTGTTACGTTCTAGCCTGAGTATCTATATAGATTTATAGATCGTTTGTGGTCAAGTCGAAGTTTGTAGGTCTGCTATCTGCTATTGTGTCATAGCAGCTATATCCACCCTTGTAAGCGGTCCTTGGGAACTGCTGCCAAATAAAAGAGATTTGCAGAAGCTGAAACTTTTGGACCTAGAACCTGTCCTTTTGTTGCAGAATCTCCTGTAGCGCCGCCCAGAGCTTATCGTATGTGTCCATAATGTGCTCTGGAATCACTCGGGTCTCGCCCAGAACCGGCATGAAGTTGGTATCGCCAGACCATCTTGGAACCACATGGAGATGGATGTGATCTGCAATCCCTGCGCCAGCACACTCGCCCATGTTTATCCCAATGTTGAACCCGTTGGGGTCCATGGTATTTTTCAGGATCTTGACGGCAACATCTGCAAGCTCGAAAAATTCACACGTCTCCTCGTCGCTCCAGCCCGAAATAGAGGACGTGTGCCGGTAAGGGACCACCATCATGTGGCCGTTGTTGTAAGGGTAAGCGTTCATGATAACGAAGTGACATTTTCCCCTGTAGAGTATCAGATTGTCTCGATCTTGATTCTCCTGAACCTTCTCGCAGAATATGCAGCCGCCTTTCTTCTCGCTCAGTATGTAATCCATCCTCCAAGGTGCCCATAAGTTTTCCACTTCGATCACTCCTTCCTGCTACCCTTTCCTTCGTCTTTTTCGCTTAATGCTTGATTTGTGACCGCTTTTGGTGCTTATGCCAATCGGGCCAATACGTCAAACTTTCTTTCTGAAAACAACCTTTCTTCCCACGATCTTGGGATCGTCCTCTATGAACATCTTGAGGGCTTTTGGGTAAGCCTTATACTCGGCCCTTTGAACCCTGGCCTTCAGGCTCTCGTGAGTGTCATCGTCCTTAATTTCCACTGGAACTTGATATACTATCGGTCCATGATCCACGTCTTCATCCACCAGGTGGATGGTTGTCCCCGTCCACTTGGCACCGTAATCAAGTGCCTGGCCAAACGCATCCAGTCCACGAAAAGAAGGTAAAAGTGCCGGATGAATGTTGATTATGCGGTTCTTATAATGCTGAACAAAGGGCGGCGATAAGATCCTCATGTAGCCGGTGAGAACCACGAGATCAACATTTGCGTCACTCAGAAAGCCCATGACAATCTCGTCGTATTCAGCACGCAAAAGCCCAGAAGGGTCCACAAAATAAGCAGGAACTCCGTACTCACGAGCGATCTTCAGGGCACCTGCATCCTTTTGGTCTGCCAGCACGATTTTGACTTCTGCTGGAATAAAACCCGAAAGAGTAGCTTCTATTATGTGCCTTAGGTTCTCGCCGCGCCCGGAGGAGATTACACCGATCTCACTGGTCAATGCCAAGCGCTCCGAAAAGTGGTGGAGATTCACTTCGCTAAAGTGATCTCGATGGCGGAAACGTTCGTCTCTCCACGATCTGTATTCAGGGTCTCGGTGGAGATCTGAATATCCTTGACATTAACGTCGCCCAAGAATCGGCTCCTTGAAACTTCTGCAACGTCTACCGCTCTTGATATTGCACGCCCTCTTGCCATAATCCTCACTTCGTTTGCACCGCTGTTGAACTGGGTCACCACTGCCAATACGTAGTTCATCACTGGTTTATTGCCGACGAATACCACATCATCTTCTGCCATGTATCATCACCACTTTTGAAGTTAGGCATTTTGGGATTTATGATAGCGATCGTTTACTACATAAAGTTAATGATTCGGTCGGAGTCAAAGATACCTACCCCTGGACTCGATCTCCTTTACTCTAGCCAACACCTCTTGAGCACGTGAGTATGTCCTGGAATAACCCCGCTCAAAAGCTTCTATAAGAGTTTGGGGTTTATCCTGGGTGCTCTTGAGCGTCTGGAAAAAGACGTGGACGTCCACGCCCTGAGCTTCCAGGTTCTGGTCGTGGAAGGCAAGCCCAAAATCTATGAAATAAACCTTTCCATCTTTGAGCACCATGTTGGAGGTAGTGAGGTCTCCGTGAATTATCCCACATCGATGGAGCTTTCCTACTAGCTCTCCAACTTCCTCAGAGAGCACTTCGTCGATCACATCTTTCAGTTTGATCCCGTCTACATACTCCATGACAAGATCAAACCTGGATATGTCGAAAATGATCGGGGTAGGCACGCCACACCTTCTCGCCTCTGAGATGATTCGCGCCTCCATCACGGTCCGTTCGCGCCTGATCCTCTCGTCTAGTTCCGCCACCCTGTAACCTTTCGGCCTGCGCCATTTGGTCACGCAATCTCCCTTTCGGGTTATTACGGCCTCGGCACCTCTACCCACTACTTCAGACATCTGCCACCATTTCCATCTTTTCTAGCCTCTTCCAGGCTTCGACCAATCCAATGCACCCTGAAATCATCATATCCCCTGCAGGCGCTGCCAAATAAATCTCGCCGAAATTGTCGAGCGCTCCAGGGGCGAGAGCACGCCATCTGTTTGGTCCCGTCACCATGACTGACTTGATCGAATCGGTTCCAGGACCTTCCATGACACAAGCACCATGGCCATCATCTTCAAAAACATCTTCATTGGTGAGAGTGCCTTCACATAACCTCTCTAAAAGGGAAGAAAGCTTCTCGGGCGACATCAGCGAGGTGTGATGCTCAAATAAACCAATCATCCGGTCATCCATCATCACCGCACCAATTGTGTGACCGTTGCCCAGGTTCAAGATCAAAGAGGGCTCCTCGTACCTGGGATCCATAGTTGCACCGAGAAGGGCAGAAGGTCCCGTGTCCATGATCATGGCACAAAAACCCGCCTCGTCGAGGACCTCTTTTGCAGCCCGCATCCTGTTAAACTGAGGCGGCGGATCGAGATGAGCGAACGACTCAAGCCGTCCTTCGCCAGATCTCATCGTCTCTGCCATGTGCTCAAACCTGACGATCCTGTTGCTCTTATCGGGGGAGTATCCATGATCCTGGACTGCCAATGCTATCCTTTTTGGCATATCGAGCCCGAAGAGCCCAAAGGCCGTCTTCAAGGCCGAAAGGTCGAGGTCGCCAGTCTCGATCACCATCGCTTCTGGTGGTGCAACTTCTGTGATCTCGACTCCCGTGGCCCTCACCTTATCGAGGTTGTCGTTAATCGTAAGAGCTGCCGAAGGTGTCGCATAGACCTTGAATCCCGTTTCGAGGTGGGCTTTGACCGCCCGAGTAGATGCGCCACCACCCATCGTTGGCCCCGTGAGAAAGACGTCTTTATCTTCATGCATCGCCATTTCGATCTTCTTTCCCACTATAACGGTAGGGCTTGGCATCACCATCTTGACTGAGTTTTCTAGGTGCGTGCCTTCTTTGTAAAGCAAAATATCCTGCGTTCCTGCGCCCACGTCCACTGCCAGGAGGTCCATATACGGGTCTTGAACTTACTCGAACATAAAGTCGTTGGAGGTGCGAAGAATTTTATCGCACCGCTTCGATCAGTTCCTCATGATGATCGATGTCGTAATAGTGAGCACCTCTCGGTTTCAGAAGTTCGGGTCGGTCGAGCGTCCTGAAATGGCAGAGGACATATCTGGAATGGTTGTCCTTGAAAAGATTGAGGCTGCAGGATACGATTACACCTACCAGCTCCTTCCTGATGGCGTTTTGCCCCTCAGGGATGTGGTCCTGAGCACGAAGGCCGATGCCGTGGTGATCTCGGGTGGGACCGGTCTTGCTCCAAAAGACCTCACAATCGAAGCGATAGAGCCTATTTTCGAAAAGAACATGCCCGGATTCGGTGAGATATTCAGGCTGAAAAGTCTAGACGAAGTTGGGACGAGGGCCATCCTCACCAGGGCGTCGGCGGGCCTCGTTGGGACTGTGCCAGTATTTTGTCTTCCTGGATCGCCTTCTGCAGCCAGGCTTGGGACGGAACTTGTCTTAGCAGAACTTGAGCACATATTGAAACACATATTTGAGTGAAACTGAATACAAAATCTCCAATAAAACTTGATGAGACACGGTGACCCTTTTATAGAGGTAAGTTCTTTAATAAGAGTAGCGATCCGTTGCGGAGGAGATTGACCATGGAGACGGAGATTCCAGTACGGGATATAATGACCCGACCTGTGATTACTGTTGATTCTAGCACGAAGGTAGTGAAGGCCGCAAACAAGATGTTATCTGCAAATGTGGGTGGCCTTGTAGTAATCGACGGTGACAGGTCGATAGGGATCATAACAGAGCGCGACCTGGTCGGAAAAATAGTCGCCACGGCCACAAACCCGGCTGACATGACAGTGGGTGATATCATGTCTTCCCCCTTGATTACCATCCCTCCCGACGTCGGCCTGAGCGACGCTGCCATGAAGATGCTTAAGTCAGGCGTAAAGAGGCTGCCAGTTATCTCCAACGACGGGAAGCTGATGGGAGTAATCACGGATACAGATTTGGTATCAGGATCTGCTTCGTTGGGATTGGGCGAGATTTTGACTCACCTTGTGGAGATGCACCGTGAAAGCGTCCACTTCGAAGAGCAAAGGGAAGTGGTACGGGGCATCTGCGAGAGATGCGGCCAGATATCTGATTCTCTCGAGGCGGTCAACGGAGAGCTGCTCTGCTGGAGTTGTAGAGACATCAATAGATAAAATTTTTAAAGCTCTTTTAATTAGAGCGGGTCAGGGTATAGCGATGTCAATTGGAGATATAATGTCCAAGGATCCACTCTACGTGGATGAAGATGACCACGTGACCAAGGCGCGGCAACTCATACGTGATAGCCAACTACGTGGTCTTCCAGTGCTGAACCGTGATGGAAATGTGGTCGGCATAGTTACCATCCAGGATATGCTGAAGATTACATCTACCCGCTCAAACGTCACAGTATCCGGTTTTGTCACAGAAACGCCCCTTGTCACAGTGGACGATGACATGAAAGACGTGGCAAAACACCTACTCACGGGAATGTACGTGATACTGCCTGTGGTTGAATCCGCAGACGTTCCCCGCCTCGTGGGTGTGGTAAGTCCAATCGACGTTTTCGGGCACATGGACCCTGAAAAAATACCGGATAAAAACATAGGGGAGATAATGAGCACCAAACTGAGCACTTGCACTGCTCAAGACCTTGTGACCAAGGTTTGGGACAAGATGCTCGAATCCGACTTCACGGGACTGCCTGTGGTGGACGAGAAAGGAAAACCTCTGGGTATGATCACCCGTTTTGACATTCTCAAGAGAGGCGGTGCCAGAATAGGAACGGAAGAACGTGTCAGATCGAAAGATGTAATGCGGGTAGAGCAGCTGATGAGCACTCCGCTTTACAGCATCGATCCCAAAGCAACTCTGCGCGAAGCCATAGGCGTCATGTTGAAAGGAGAATTTGGCAGAATATCTGTGGTGGACGATGGCAAGCTCGTCGGAATAGTCGATAGACATGACCTGATAGAAGCTATCTTTGGAGTAGTACAATGAAAAGATTGGCAGAAGATCAGAGGGATTCTAAGATAAGGATGCCAGGTGCGATGGACAGAGGACCGGTCCAGTTCGACTCTAGAGCTGCGAAACAATCGGGGGCGATTCTCACCATTGCGACTTCTGAGGTGATAACCGCACCACCCACCACTACCATAATCGGTGCCATCAAGATCATGACATCTTATGACATTGGGAGGCTCCCTATAGCCGATGCTGGGACGAACCGGCTCATAGGTTTTGTGACCGGTGTCGATATGGTAGACTTCATGGGTGGCGGAATAAGACACAATCTCCTGAAGAAGAAGTATGAAGGAAACATTCTGTCGGCCATAAATGCTGATATCAGGGAGATTATGAGCACCAGTCCCGTGTACATCAACGAGAAAGCATCTTTTGAGGATGCTTTGAACTTGATGTACGAAAAGAACATTGGCGGTCTTCCGATAGTCGACGATGCTACCAAGATCAAAGCCATCGTCACCGAGCACGATTTTGCCTCTCTGGTTTCTGGCGTGAACACTGGAATCAAGGTAGAGGAGTTCATGAGCCCAAATGTGGTCACTGCTAACATCGAGATGTCAATTGAATGGACCACCAGGATGATGGTTCAGAAAGGGGGCTTTCGGAAGCTTCCTGTGGTGCAAGACTCGCTTCTCATCGGGATGGTCACAGCCACTGACATAATGAAATACCTAGGCAGCGGGGAGGCCTTCAAGAAAGTGGTCACAGGTGACGTCCAGGACGTTATGAGTCAGCCTTTAAAGGCCCTGCTTCGACGAGATCTCGTCTCTGGAGAGGCGGATGATGATCTGGGCAAAGCTGCTCAGATCATGGTAGATCAGGGCGTAGGAGCTCTCCCAATCATGGAAAATGGTTCGTTGGCAGGCATTCTGACCAAGAGAGACTTTATCAGGGCCTTTGCTGAAGGGGAACGAGGGATAATATCATGAAGAAAGTAAAAGATTACATGCAGTCTCCCGTTTACGTAGTCGATAAGGATGAGCCGGTACAAAGGGCAAGAAACTTGATGCTCAAACATGGCATCAGCAGGCTTTTGGTCATGGATGAAGAAAAACTCGTAGGTGTCGTCACCAATCATGACATGTCCAACCGACTGAACCAGGCAGCTCCAGAGTGGCGCAGACGGCCTATCACCATGATCCCTGTCAATATGGTGATGACTGAACAACCCATCACCATTTATCCTGGCGCTACCCTCCAGCAGGCAGCGGAAATCATGGACGAAAACGATATCGACGGACTTCCAGTGGAGCGAAACGGCAAGATTGAGGGGATCATAACCTCAAGAGACCTCATCGTTTATTTCGCAGAGCAGGACAACGAATCAACGGTGGGCGATCTGAAATCTGAAAACGTGGTGACCGTTCACAGACACCACACCATAAGTCACGTCATCGATGAGATGAACGAACACGGTGTTGACAGAGTGGTGGTCTCTGAGGATAACAAAACGCCCGTGGGCGTAATAACTCACACCAATCTGGCTATTTCGGGCCTTTCTAGCGATGGGGCGGAGACCAAGAACATCAAGATGGTAAGGAAGGACAGCACCGCCGGAAGGAAACAGTATCGTTACATTAAGGAGGTTCCTTTGGTGGCCGAGGATATAATGTCTTATCCAATAATATTTATCGGTCCTGATGTCAAAGCCTCAGAGGCTGCCAAGATACTCTTAACAAAGGACATATGTGGCCTTCCTGTAGTCGATGACGACAAGATCGTGGGTTTCTTCTCGACTCGTGAGATCGTCTCAACAGTTAGGGGGTGGTCCTAGATGCAAGTGAAAGATGTAATGTCAGAGCCAGTGACCATCGACAAGTCGGAGCGGATAGCTTACGCCCTCGACGTCATGGAGAAGAACGGCTTAAGACGGCTCCTCGTCACCAACAACGGAAAGCTCGGTGGCGTGATCACCATGAGGCAGATCGCCAGAGTTCTGGGTGCAAGACAGAAGTTGGGTTTGCCAGCATCGTCGCTTCACGTGACCACTGCGACCCTTGACGCAGTCATCAAGGTGCGGCCCGACATGGATCTGAAAGATGCGGCACTTCTCCTCCAAAAAACCTCTGCTTTGGTGGTTATGGACGGCGAAGATATCATGGGCTGGGTTCGAGCAAACGACCTTCTTTCCGCCGTCAAATTGGACGGAGTCGCTGCTGATGCCATGAATATACCTTTGAAGATTTCTCCCTTAGATCGGCTGATTCATGCTCGAAGGATGATGTTGGACAGAGATGTGGGCAGCCTTCCTGTGGTGGAGAACGGAAAACCAGTGGGGATTCTCAACGAAGAGGACGTGGCAAAGGCGCTAAGGGCCTTCAGGGATCTGGTCCCATCGAGAAAACAGGAGGCTAGAATCAAAAACCTCCTGGTAACTGACGTTATGAAGGTGGATGTAAAGACCGCTTATGTCGACACGCCTCTTGAAGAGGTTCGTCAGACTATTCTCAAAGAAGAAAAAGGGGCCATTTCCATCTTGAATCACAACGAAGATCTGGTTGGGATCATCACCAGGACGAGTCTAATCGACAACCTGGTGACGTCTGGATGAACAACCAGGAACTAGCTGAAAAGCTTGGGGTGTCTTTAGAGAGGATTGAACGGCTGCTGGGCCGCGTCGTTATGCGGTCCAGCTGGCCAGAACCTCAGCTTTTCAGGCTCGATAAGGCCGTTGCTGGGGCGGGAGAGGGGACGGTCATATTCGATAATTGTGAAGTGGTTTGTGGTTATCCCAAGATTAAGCGGGCCATGATGCTAGAGCCTGCCCTCAAGAGATTTTTTCCTGGAACTGTGGTCGCAGAAGAGAAGATGAACGGTCATAATGTTCGCGTTTTTCGGGTCGATGGGAACGTAGTGGCCTTGACAAGAGGCGGGTTCATCTGCCCTTACTCGACGGAAGTGGCGCGCGAACAGGTGCCAGAAGAGATCTTCGACGATCACCCTGACCTCGTCCTCTGTGGCGAGATGGTGGGTCCAGACAACCCTTACGTTTCCAAGAACGTGTACCCTGTCGAGTCGATGGACTTTTACCTATTTGACGTATCGTCGAAAGGGTCGCGCGAAATGATGGGTTTGCGAGTAACTCACGAATTAGCCCAGGAATATGGTATCAAAGACGTGCCATTGTTGGGCGAGTTCGATTCTGACGAGGCGTACAGGGAGATTACAAAGATTATAAAGCGATTGGGAAGCTTTGGTCGAGAGGGCGTGATCCTGAAAGATCCAAATAACGCAGTAAGGCCCATCAAGTACACGAGTTCCGAGAGCAACTGTGCGGACCTGGCGTACGCTTTCAGATACTACAACGATTACGGCCGGGACTTTATCTTCTCGCGAGTGGTGCGCGAAGGTTTCCAGTCGGCAGAGTGGGATGAATCTGAAGAGGAATTTAAAGCGCGTTGTCTCCGTTTGGGGATGAGCCTGATCGGGCCTATGAAAGAGACGGTCGAGGCCAAGATGGCCGACGATTTGATCGTTCAGAAGGTTCAGATCAAGGTCAAAGACCTCAAAGTCGCCAAAGACTTTGAGATTCATTTCAGGCGGCTGGGCGTTCGATCGATCTTTCACGAGCCCGAGCCTTGTGGTGACGGGTTTCTGGTGAGGATAAGCAGGCTTGCCATGAGCACCAACGATAAGACGAAGTCAGTTATCGATGGGAACACCTGGTAAAGAATTTATCAAACACGGCAATAATTCTCAAATTAAAAATCATACTATAGTGCTTAACGATACTTTTCGGACAAATCTCTAACTCGTAAGAGTTTGAGATTTGGCCTATTTGTATCGTTAAGCACTATTCTGGCGAAAACCGATTAGTTTCATCTAATCGGTTTTCGACTATACTCTAAGGGATGGTTATCATGAACCAGATAATGAGCGAAACTTGCGACATAGAGATGGAAGGGCACCTGATAGACTCGCTCATACTCACGAAAGCCCTGGATAAAATAATGAGCATGGGTGGCGAGTTTGAGATCACAGAGTTCTCGATTGGAAAGAAGAAGCACGATACCAGTTATGTTCGTATAGTGGTCGCAGGGAAAGATGCCGATCACCTGGGCCGGATCCTGCTTGAACTTCATCCACTGGGCGCAAGGGCGATCAATGTCCAAGACGTGACGCTTGAGATTTCGCCCAAGGACAAGGTCGTTCCTCGGGGGTTTTATTCGACCACCAATCATCTAACTTACGTCCGGTACAAGGGCAATTGGCTTGAGGTCGAAGATATTCAGATGGACTGCTTGATCGTGGTAAAGAGTGGCAAGGCCATATGCACACCCATCTCCCAGATCAAAAAGGACGATCAGGTCGTTATAGGAACGTCCGGCGTCAAGGTAATCCCACCCGAGCGGCCAAGAGAAAAGACGTTCTTTGAGTTCATGGCCACCGAAGTCTCTTCGGAAAGGCCTTCTGGCGAGATCGTCAAGCAACTTGCTCAAGAGATCATCAAAACCAAAAAAGACGGTGGAAAGATTGCGGTTGTGGGTGGTCCTGCCATTATTCACACAGGTGCGGCTCCTGCTCTTGCCAAGCTTATTCGGGAAGGTTACGTCGACGTCCTTCTTGCGGGAAATGCTCTTGCAGTGCACGACATAGAACGCCAGCTTTTTGGGACCAGCCTTGGGATGGATTCTCATGGCAATCTGACCTCTGGAGGTCACAGGAACCACATCTACGCCATCAGCGAGATCATAGCCAGCGGATCTATCAAAAAGGCCGTCGAAGAGGGAAAGCTCAAAGGCGGGGTAATGTATGAGTGTGTAAAGAAGGGGATACCTTTTGTCTTGGCAGGTTCAATACGAGACGACGGACCTCTTCCTGATGTGATCACCGATACAATGGTGGCTCAGAAAGCTATGTTCGATGCCCTGCGCGGGGTTGATATGGCGATCATGATGTCTACCATGCTCCATTCTATAGCCACAGGCAATCTTTTGCCTTCCAAAGTGAAGACGATATGTGCCGACATAAACCCCTCCACGATGACAAAGTTGATGGACCGGGGCACGTCTCAGGCTATAGGACTCGTCACAGATGTCGGGATATTCTTGCCTCAGCTGGCTGAAGAGATCAAGCGACAGGTCGAATCTGAGCAGTCTTGAAAGGATACGGACGGGCCCTCCGCGTGTGGTCGCGTGTTTTCCTCTAGATGGCACCTTGAAAACGTTCTCTGAGATGTTCCCTAAGACGTCTCAGACGACGGTTTTATCGTTAAGTACTATTCTGGCGAGAACTGATTAGTCTCACCTAATCTGTTCTCGATTATATATCGAGTAGTGGTCTCAAAGCCGAAACGGGCCGGTTCGATCGCAACGCTTAAATTGAAAATCCTTCCTACAAGGAAGGCGTGCCGCCGTGGCTTAGCCCGGTAAAGCGGCTGATTCGTAAGGCCATAGGCCCGATATATCAGCAAATCGTGGGTTCGAATCCCATCGGCGGCTTCGTCACTTTCCGTTTTTATGATCCGCGATTGACAGCGACTCTATTTTTGGTAGCGCGCTTCTGAGTCCATCTTTTTCGTCAGACCTACGATACTTTATATACCCTCAGTTTAAAAAGGGTATTTCTGGAGAGATTTGACTATGGAGTCCACCGATTTGACTATGGAGTCCACCGATTTGACTGTGGAGTCCACCATCAACATAGAGAACGTGGTCGCCTCTACGAAGCTTGCCGAGGAGTTTGACTTAATCAAAATTGAATCTGAGTTGGAGGGCGCGGAATACAACAAAGAGAAGTTTCCAGGGCTGGTTTACAGGGTCAAATCGCCCCGAGCCGCCTTTCTGATCTTCACATCGGGAAAAGTGGTCTGCACCGGGGCAAAGAACGTCGCTGACGTGAGAACCGTCATAGCCAACATGGCTAAGACACTCGAGTCAATTGGGTTTTCCGAAGTCAACCTGGACCCCGAGATTCACGTCCAGAACATCGTGGCCAGCGCTGACCTGAAGACCGACCTGAACCTAAATGCCATAGCCTTGGGGCTTGGGCTGGAAAACATCGAGTATGAGCCAGAACAGTTTCCAGGTCTCGTATACAGGATCAAGACGCCGAAGGTTGTAGTGCTGATATTCAGCTCTGGAAAGTTGGTGGTGACAGGAGGGAAATCCCCCGAAGAGTGCGAGGAAGGAGTCAGGATCGTCCGGAAGCAGTTGGAAAATCTGGGACTGCTCTAGACCGATCCTATTCGTCTCATTTCGCCCTTTGTCGTGTCTGACATTAATATTAATGTCAATGTTGATCTAATTATATTCGATCTTGACACAGGGCTTCTTCGATCTCTTTTGGGGTTAGGCTCTTCTGCTCACCACTCTCCATATTTCTTAGGGTGAACTTGCCCATCTCAACTTCTTTTGGACCTATGATCACGACGTAATCGGCACCGATTGTGCTTGCGTGTTTCAGTTGTGCGCCTAGGCCTCGATTCATCACGTCTAGTTGGACTTGCATTTTCCGTCTCAGCTCTTTTGCGGCTTTGATCGCAACGTCCCTTACCTCTGGCATGAAAACGATCACTACTGGAGCTGGCGGTTTCGTTTCCACCTGAGCAACTTCCATGATCCTGTCAAATCCAAGTCCAAAACCAGTGGAACGTGCCTCTCGTCCGCCGAGCAGGCCGGCCAGTTCATAGGTGCCACCGCCGCAGACCTGGTTTTGGGCACCAAGCCCGGTGGTGTAAATCTCAAAGACGGTTCCTGTGTAGTAATCTAGACCCCTTACTATCTCGAAGTCGATTGTTGCCTCAACGCCGTAACAGTCGAGAAGTTCCACAAGCTCTTCGAAGTGGGCAAGGTCGCTTTCAGTGGTGGCTGCTCGATCGGCTCTTGCCGCTCTTCCTTTCTGTTCTGCCACTTTATGTGAGGCTTCATCGGAATGGGCCAGATTGCGTTCGCCCTTTCCTGCCGCACTCTTTTCGCCCTCTTTTTCCATCTGGGCGAGGTCTTCAGAAAGTTCTATGGCCTTCTTTAGGGCTCCGCGCCCTTTGAGCTGGATCAGTTCTGTTATTCCGAGGTGGTCGGCTCCGATATCTTCGAGCCGTTCTCTGAGAAGGTCGCGCTCTTTCTTGTCGATGAACTTCATGATGGCAGGCCTTTCATCTTTTGGTATCAGCCCCATCATCTGGCGAATTACTCCGAGGTATCCTACGTGAAGGTCACCTGGCACGTTGACGCTTTTGAGAAGCGCTTGGGCAAGGGCGATGACTTCGGCTTCGGCGTCTGGCTTATTGCTTCCTATAAGTTCGACTCCCAGCTGCCAGAACTCTCGGAAACGCCCTTTTTGGGGGCGCTCGTATCTGAAACAGTTGCCAAAATAGTGGAGGCGCAGGGGCTTTGGCGCGTTCTGCAGCTCGTTTACGTACATCCTCATCACGGGCGCCGTGAGCTCAGGCCTGAGCGCCAGGTTTCGGCCGCCTTTGTCTTCGAAGGCGTATATTTCGTCTATTATAGACTGGCCCGACTTGATGGTGAAAAGTTCTAGGTTCTCGAAAGTGGGTGTGGAGATTTCCTGGTAGCTCCAACGTTGCAGCAGGTCTTGCATCGTCTTTTTGACCACGCCTCTTCTGAACGAGTCTTCAGAAAGGAAGTCTCTTGTCCCTCTTGGTCTTTGGATCGTCATGCCAAAGGGGGTCATATCGCAAAACGCCCTTATAGTTTTTGCATACTGGGCGGGTCTAGATATGAGTGATGATCCAGCAGGCCGTCCTGCGGCCCTGATCTTTGCGAGCGCGATTTTGGTTTTTTTGAGTTCGCGCGAGCCTCGGTGAGCTGGAAGGCGGTGGTTTAAT
>CAZXBV010000004.1:0-17252 GCA_964639155.1 uncultured Methanotrichaceae archaeon | reverse complement strand
AACCGATCAGATGAGTTTAATCAGTTCTCACCAGAATAGTGCTTAACGATACGAATAAGGATAAATCCCAAACTCTTATGAATTAGAGATTTGTCCGAAAGGTATCGTCAAGCACTATAACTTGCGGGTGCGGAGTGGGCAGAGCGGGAAGGCCCCGGTCTTTAGGCCGTGGTAGTTGACGTTACTACATAATTGGTATCTTAGTTTACAAAATGATATATATTTTTCAGTAAATTTCCTTAACCGATCTCGTATGGATCAAGTTTTGAGTATGGACCTTTTGACCATGGGAAATACCAAAAATAACTATCCGGAGAGCCGCCTGGCGCCCCCCTATTTCAGATCTGTTGGATCTCGTCTCTGGTGGCCAGCTTCATCCCAGCCTCGGTAAGAACCTTCTTGGCCCGCTCCAGGTCGTCCACTCGGATTATCAGCATGGCCTTTTCGGCCTTTGCTGTCACGAAGGCATAAGCGTAATCGACATTGATGCTGTTATCTCCAAGAGTGCTAACGATCTCGTAAAGCCCGCCTGGAATGTCCTTCATCTCCACCGCAAGGACGTCGGTCTCAGAAACGGTAAACCCACTGTCATGTAAGACCGTGTAACCTTTTGCGGGATCGTCCACAACCATGCGAATTACGCCGAAGTCCCCTGCCTCTGCAACGGTCATGGCTCTAATGTTAACTCCAGCATCGGAAAGCGTCTTTGAAACCCTTGCCATCCTTCCAGGCTTGTTCTCAACAAACAGTGATATCTGCTTTATAGCCACCAATTTTCACACCTTCCTCTTGTCTATAACCCTCTGTGCCTTCCCCTCGGAACGGGGAATGGTGCCGGTTTCCACCAGTTCTATATCAGCGACTATGTTCAACACACCTTTTAACTGTTTGGATATGTTCTTGCTGAGAGTCATCAAATCTCCGATCTTGTCGCTGAACCCTGACTCAGAAAGCTCGACCATTATGGTCATCATGTCCAGTGGCCCTTTCCTGTCCACTATGATCTGGTAGTGATCCCCAACCTCTGGGATCTTCATCAAGACAGACTCTACCTGGCTTGGGAATACGTTGATTCCACGAACCACTATCATGTCGTCAGTACGGCCCAAAATCCTCATGAGACGAGGATGAGTCCGCCCACAAGAACAAGGCTCTGTATTTATGACAGTCAGGTCGCCTATCCGGTACCTTATGAGGGGAATTGCCCACTTGTTCAGAGTGGTTATCACAAGCTCGCCAGTCTCGCCGTCTCCCAGCTGCTCGCCGGTTTCTGGATTGATCACCTCGATCAGGAACATGTCTGCCCAGACATGAATCCCGTTTTGTTCTTGGCATTCGGTGAAAAGCGGGCCGCTCATCTCGCTTGTCCCAAAGATGTCGTAGGCCTTAATCCCAGTGTTTTCCTCGATCCGTCGTCGAGTCTCGTTAGACCAGGGCTCAGCCCCAAATACGCCCACCCGAAGATTCGTATCGTCCCTTATGCTCACGCCCATCTTCTCAGCAACCTCGGCGATGTGCATGAAATAAGATGGAGTACAGGCGATTGCAGTGCTTCCCAGATCTTGCATCAACATGATCTGACGCTCCGTGTTCCCAGTGCCCGTGGGAAGGACCGTCGCCCCGATCTTCTCTGCACCGTAATGGAGCCCAAGGCCGCCTGTGAAAAGACCGTACCCATAACCGATTTGGATTACGTCCCCGCGACCAAGCCCGATCGAAGTGAGGGCTCTTGCCAAGGAATCAGACCACATCTCGATATCATCTTTGGTATATCCAACCACCGTCGGCTTTCCTGTGGTGCCGCTGGATACGTGGTAGCGCACCACCTGGTTTCCAGGCAGACTAAACATGCCTGTCGGATAGGTGTTTCGAAGATCCACTTTGTAAGTAAAGGGAAGTCGAGTCAGATCGCTTAGCTCTTTTATGTCCTCTGGCACGACGTTGAACTTTTTGAACCTCTCCCTGTAGAAAGGCGAGTGGTCGTATACGTAGCGCACCATTGACTTTAGTCGCTCCTCTTGGAGCTTCTGCAAATCTTCTTTGGGCATGCGCTCGATGTGCGGATTCCAGTAGTCAAACATGGCCATCAACCTAAGAGGCCTGTTACGGTCCCGCACAATAAAAATCAATCGACCATTTCTCCCAAACTCCAGAAGACCTCAAAACTCCAAAAAAGACTGTGTCGAAGATTGCCATAGCAACGGTGGCTCGAAAAACCGTGTCGTTCAGGAACCCTGATATAGAATCATCGAGTAGTAGGAAGAGGTGACAAACCTTGAGGGCAGAAACTTATATTTGTACGGTTTTGGCGATCCTCTTCATTATAGGGTCGTCCTCTGGGCAGATCGCCGAATTCGAAAAACGCGGCAGGGGACCTGCAGGTTCCATGGAACCCGCCGTCGTTTTGGGAACTTCGGGCGAACCACAGGGTCTCTTACCCTCAATCGAAACGGTCCAGTATCAGACAGAAGGGGGCTGGTCCAGCTGGACTATAATCAAAGGGACTAAAGTCACCACGTCCCCCGCGATAGTTTCGGCTCAGTCAGAAGCCGTCGACGTATTCATGGGCGGTGGCGAAAACGAACTCTGGCAAGTCCGACATTACAAGGTCTGGTCAGCCTGGAAAAAGCTATTTGGACAGCCCCCCTACAACGTCGAACCTCAGGGCGTCCCTTTCAGAAAATATGAGTTGGCAGTGGCCTACACGGGCCCCGATCTCTCAGAAGGTTGTTACCACATATTCACATGGGGCCCAACCAACCACTGCCTCTACAAGAAATGCAGCGTCTGTGAAGGGAGTGCGACCTGTAATCAGGACGAGGATTGGATCAAGATCGAGGGCGAGATAGGTTCAAGGCCCTCTGCAACCGTCAATTCAGGCGAGATATATCTCTTCGCCCTGAACAGCTCTGGCTGGCTGATCTGGAACAAGGCAGATCCAGAATCGACCAGTTCTGTGAACGGCCTCATTTGGACGGGCTGGGCGCCTCTTCAAGGACCCTTCAAGTCGTCTCCAACCACGGTATCAGACGAAAACGCCACCCAAATATTCGTCCTGAACGAAGAGGGCGAGGTAGTCCACCTGCAATGGTTTCCAGCAACAGGAGATATCTCCAACGAGACGATAAAGTACAAGATGAAATCGACCCCATCAGCAGCTCTTCATGAAACGGGCATCCATCTCTTCGGAGTTGAAGGAAGAGATCTTATCCACACCTGGCACGATGGAATCTCCTGGAAAGAATGGGATAACCTTGGTGGAGACTTGACAGGCCAACCTGCTGCAGTCTCCGATCGACTCGACAGAATCAGAGTCTTTGCCCGAGGTCCTGGCGAGAGGCTCTGGGAGATTGATTACGTCCCTGAAAATTGGACTGTCTGCTCAAATTCTTAGATGTTCAATCAAAGTAAGAAGAAAAAGAAGAAACGTATGGGCGTTAGAGCCTCTCCACTTCTTCTTTCACCAACTTGTTGACGACACCAGGATCGGCTCGACCTCGTGTCTTCTTCATAACCTGGCCCACCACGAAGTTTAGAGCATTCTCGTTTCCAGATCTGTAGTCTGCAACGGCCTGATCGCATTCTTTTAGGGCAGATCTGACGGCTTCCACCACAGCATCGTCCTCGACCTTGGCAAGACCCTTGGCCTTGACCACTTCGCCTGGAGATCCACCATGATCCAATATGTGACGGATCACCTCGACGCCCCCCTTCTCGGTGATCTCCTTTCGCCCCAACATCTTCAGAATCTCGACCATGTGTTCTGAGCTGAAATGGTCAATTGAAGCGTCACGATAGTTCAGCTCGCCTTTCAGCACGTCTGCAATCCAGACAGCGGCCTCCTTTGGCAGGGTCTTTAGTGCCACCACTTCATAGAAATTGGCCACCCTTATATCAGAAGTGAGGGACTTTGCGTGATCGTCTGCGATCCCGTAATCTGCCTTGAACCGTTCCCTCTTCGCGTCAGGCAGCTCAGGCAAAGTTGCCTCGATGCGAGGAACCCAGTCTGCGATCTTCATTGGAACGAGATCGGGCTCGGGGAAGTAACGATAATCGTGCTCGCCGACCTTGGATCTTATGGAGACTGTGACTCCCCTCAATTCATCATAGTGACGGGTTTCCTGGATGACGTCCATTCCCCTGCGCCGGATGTTCCTCTGCCTGGTAATCTCGTAGGACAGAGCTTTTTCGACGCCCTTGTGGCTGGATATGTTCTTGACTTCAGCCCTGTCACCACCTTTCAGGGAGATGTTGGAGTCGACCCTCATGGCACCTTCCAGGTTTCCGTCAAATACGTCCAGATACTCCAATATGTTCCTCAATTTATCGAGAAATGTCCTTGCCTCTTTGGGTGATCGAAGATCTGGTTCGGTCACGATCTCAAGAAGCGCCATACCACACCGGTTGTAGTCCACCATGGCGTACTTGGCCCGGTCGATGGTTCCTGCGTGAACCAACCTTCCTGGGTCTTCTTCCATGTGAGCCCGGTTAATCCTGATGACCCTCTCTTTCCCGTCGTCTCCTTTGATGAGAATACGACCTCCAACGCCAATAGGAAAATCGTACTGAGTTATCTGGAACGCCTTTGGAAGGTCGGGATAGTAATAGTTCTTCCTGTAAAAGAGGGTCTCTTCTTGAACCCTACAGTTTAAGGCCAGAGATACTCTGATGGCGTACTCAACAGATTTTTTGTTGACCACGGGCAAAGTTCCAGGAAGGCCCAGACAGACTGGACAGGTGTGAGTGTTGGGGGCGGCGTCCTGATAATCGGTGGAACAACCACAGAAAAGCTTCGACTTGAGCTTGTTGAGCTGGACGTGTACCTCCAGCCCTATTATCACGTCGTTCTCCATTTTAGGACACCTCCGGAGGTGTGGCATTGTGATGAGGTGTGGCATCCTCGTAAGCTTTGGCAGCTCGGAGGACTGCATTCTCTTCAAAATGGTTCCCGATAATCTGGAGCCCTATGGGTAAACCTTCTGCAAAACCGCAAGGAACGGATGCGGCCGGAACTCCTGCCAGATTTATAGGGACTGTGAAGACGTCGGCCATGTATAGTGACAAGGGATCTTGTATTCTCTCCCCTATCTTGAAGGCCGGAAACGGCATAGTCGGGGTGACGAGGACGTCCACGTCTTTTAAGGCCCGCTCGAAGTCTTCCTTGATGAGAGTTCGGACCTTCAGGGCCTTGAGGTAGTATCGACCATAGTATCCCGCCGAAAGGGCGTAAGTTCCAAGGAGAATCCTCCTTTTGACCTCGGGCCCAAACCCTTCGGCCCTTATCTCTGAGACGGTGGTGTGCCAGTTCTTGTCTGATTCCAGCCTCAAACCATACCGGAGACCATCGAACCGGGCGAGGTTAGAGGAGGCTTCGCTCATGGCTATTATGTAATAAGCGGCCAGGGCGTACTTGGTGTGAGGAAGGCTCACTTCTTTCCAGGATGCGCCCAGGTCTTCCAGAGTCGAGATGGCGTCCCAGACCGCTCGCTCCACACTTTCATCCACGCCCTCTCCAAAGTATTCTTTCGGAACGCCACAGACCATGCCTTCAACGCCGCTGTCGAGTCCTTCTAGGTAACTGATTTTCGACTTAGCAGAAGTAGAATCCCGCCAGTCGTGACCTGCGATGACTTCGAGGAGAAGGGCCGAATCTTCCACGGTGGTGGTGAGCGGCCCAATTTGTTCCAAGGAGTTGGCATAAGAGATCAGGCCATATCGAGACACTAGTCCGTAAGTGGTCTTCACGCCGACTATGCCGCAAAAAGATGCAGGACACCTGATAGATCCACCAGTATCCGAGCCAAGAGCGCATGGTGCTTCTCTTGCGGCTACAGCAGCTGCGCTCCCTCCACTTGACCCTCCTGGAACCCTGTCTGGGTCCCAAGGGTTCCTGGCAGAACCAAAACAGCTGGTCTCAGTGGAAGTTCCCATACAGAACTCGTCCATGTTTGTCTTGCCCAGTATTATGGCGCCTTCCTCTTTCAGACGTTCGATTACGTGAGCGTCATAAGGGGGAACGTAGCCTTGAAGGATTTTAGAACTACAGGTGGTCTCGATCCCCTTAGTTGAGAGGGAATCTTTAATTGCTATCGGTATTCCGGCCATCAAGCCCTTCCAAGGAGACTTGTCAAATTCTCTTGCCCTATCGATGGCCCTCTCTTTGTCCAGAAGATTGTAGGCGTTCAGCTTGCTCTTCTCGATCTTCTCAAAAAGAGAGCGGACATAATCTTCTGCAGATCCTGAGAGAAGTTCGTCCTTAAGTTCTTGCAGCATAGATCACACGATCCTGGGACTCTTGAAGAAACCTTTCTCCCTTCTTGGCGCGTTACGCAGAGCCTCTTCCTGTGGAAGCGACTCTATCGATTCGTCTTCCCGGAAGACGTTGACCAGCTCCACCACCCTGTAGGTGGGTTCGACGTCTTCGGTATCCAGCTCGTCTAGCTGATGGAAATAATCTAGGACCGAGTTGAACTGAGCCACAAAATCGTCCTTTTCCTCTTCGGCGACCTTTATGGTGGCGAGCCAACCTATGTGGTCCACATCTTCTCGTTTAATCATCCTTAATCCCACACCGCTTCTTCTTAGGCTAATCAAAACCTTAGATGGCTGCCAACTACCACCCCCTTGAAGGGTGTGGCTTGTAACTGGCTTTAAGCCGCTACGATTGGCTGGTTGACAGGCAGCCTACCCAGGCAAGATATACCCGCTTGAGCAATGTTACGAGAAGCGTTGAGGTCAGCATGGAGTTCAAACCCACATTTACGGCAACGGAAGGCAGACCCTTCACGATTCCCTTTATGGGTATGCCCGCATTCAGAACATTTCTGTGAGGTGTACCTGGCATCCACAAGGAGAACATGCTTTCCGAGAGTTTCTGCTTTGTACCGGATAAACTGCTCAAGCTGGTAGAACGACCAGTTGTTGAGCTTTCGGTTGAACTGCTTTCCTCTTCGCTTCTGAACTCGGATCTTGCTAAGATCTTCAAGAGCAAACACCGCGTGTTCCGAGTTTGCGATTTGCTTCGATATGCAATGGTTGACGTCAGTCGCAAACCGTCTTTCTCGGCCCGAAAGCTTCTTTAGCTTCCGTTTCGCCGACCGAGTGCCTTTGGACTGCAACTCTTTTCTAAGGTGAGCATACTTCGCTCTGGTGTCTTTCACCTTCTTCGAGTTGTAAAAAGTGTTATCGGAGCAGACTGCTATGTTCACAATCCCACGATCGATACCAAGGACTTTGATATCCTGAGTAAGTTCTGGATCCGGATGTTCAAGAGAAACGTGGAGGTAGAACGTCTTCGATCGCTTATCATAAGATATCGTCGAAGACTTGATTTTCCAGGTCAAGTAGTCTTGGTAACAATCAGGGATTTTAAATGTGGTTTTGATCCGTCCTTTGGTGGACGCGATGGTGGCAATGCCGCGAATCAGGTTCACGGTGATTACTCTTTGATTATATCTCATCGCAGCAAACGTCTTTCGTTCCGGAAGCGACTTGCATTTGACTGCCTTGAGTGCCTCACACGCGCAATCTCTCGCCCCTTGTACCAACGATGACGGAAGCTCAGGATTGTTTTGACGAACAAGCTTGTATGTGGTGTTGTGGTTATCGACCTTGTTCCAGGATTCGTTCTCAAATCCCCACGTTGCGGATGCAGAGAATGCATTGGTGTACGCCCTCATCGTATCGAGAAGGGTGCAACGATCCTGGTTGGCCAGTTTCAGCTTGAATGTTACTGTCCTAAGCACGTTCATGTGGTGGGTGGTTAAGGTGGCATATACTTAACGGTGGTGTAGGCACGCGCTCCTTCCCGGCCCAAAGACGGGGGTCTTTCGCGCTGCTACGAAGATGAACCTTTTGCCGCAATTGCTGAAAACCGGACAGGAAAATGGATTCGTCCACAAACAATATAATGATACAAATTATAATAATAATGTAGATCACAAGCAAAAATCAAAACAAAGTCAAGTTGTGAAAGGGCGCGCTGTTGCTTGGTTGCCTTGGCTGATAGGACGACCACCAAATCCAATTGAAGAAGATGTCGACAAAATAAAAAGGTTATAGCGGACTCGCCGGGATTTGAACCCGGGATTGAGGCTCCGGAGGCCTCCGTGTTATCCAGACTATACTACGAGTCCAGCTAGCTTTCCAGCACTATCTCTATGTTAACGTTCTTAGGGACCTGTATTCGCATAAGCTGCCTTAATGCACGCTCATCCGCATCTAGGTCGATCATACGCTTGTGAACCCGCATCTCCCAGTGATCCCAGGTAGCGGTACCTTCGCCGTCAGGGCTCTTTCGGCAAGGAACTACCATCCTCTTGGTGGGCAAGGGGACGGGTCCAGCCATGTGAACCCCTGTCCTCTGAGCGATCCCTTTCACCTGGTTACAGATGTTGTCCAAGCTCCGCGGATCGGTCCCAGAGAGTCGTATTCTAGCTTTTTGCATAACTCAACACCAAAAAATTAAGTTAGCGGGGGGTTATGTCCATGCACATACCCGCCGCAACTGTCTGTCCCATATCCCTGATGGCGAACCTGCCAAGCTGTGGGATCTCCTTGACCTTCTCGATAACCATGGGCTTTGTGGGCGTCACCATGACTATGGCAGCGTCACCCGCCTTGATGAAAGCAGGGTTCTGCTCTTTTACCGAGCCGGTCTTGGGGTCGAGTTTGGCCATGATTTCGGTCAAAGTACAGGCGGTCTGGGAAGTGTGGCAGTGGAACACAGGTGTGTATCCCACGGTGATGGCACTGGGGTGTTGCAAGACTACGATCTGAGCCTTAAACTCCTTGGCAACAGAAGGTGGTGAGTCGACATGTCCGCAGACATCTCCTCTCCGGATATCCTTTCTGCCTATGCCTCTCACGTTCCAGCCGATGTTATCACCAGGCTCTGCTTTCTCATACTCCTCGTGATGCATCTCAATGGTCTTGACCTCACCAACGGCTCCAGCTGGCTCAAAGATGATCTTGTCGCCTTTCTTTATAACTCCGGTCTCGACACGGCCCACGGGGACGGTGCCCACTCCAGAGATGGTGTAGACGTCCTGGACAGGAAGCCTGAGCGGAAGGTTGGTTGGTTTATCTGGCACTTTCAGGTCGTTTAAGGTCTGAAGGAGGGTAGGTCCTTTGTACCAGCCGAGGTTGTCACCACTCTCGGCGACGTTGTCTCCCACGAAAGCGGAGACAGGGATAAAGGGAATCTCTGAGACCTTGAATCCGACCATCTGAAGCAGCTTGCCTACTTCTTCTTTGACCTCATTGAACCTCTCCTCGCTGTACTTTGAGGCATCAATCTTGTTCACTGCCACGACGAGTTGGTTAATTCCCAGGGTTCTTGACAGGAACACGTGTTCCTTGGTCTGGGCCATCACGCCATCAGGAGCTGCGACTACCAGAACGGCGGCGTCAGCCTGACTCGCGCCGGTAATCATGTTCTTGATGAAGTCTCTGTGGCCAGGACAGTCCACGATGGTAAAGTAGAACTTGTCAGTGTCAAATCTCTGGTGAGCGATATCAATAGTGACTCCCCTCTCTCGCTCCTCTTTCAAGCTGTCCATGACCCACGCAAATTCGAAGCTGCCCTTTCCCTTAGCATCTGCCTCTTTCTTGAACTGCTCAATGATGTGGGGAGAAATTGTGCCGGTATCGAGCATCAATCGACCCACTAACGTAGACTTTCCGTGGTCGACGTGTCCGATGAACGCTAAGTTCATGTGTGGCTTATCTTCTGCCATCTTTCATCTCCTCCGGTTAACTTTTAACTCCGTACGTTCTTCTTTGGGTTTAAATCTTTTCAGAGAAAGCGTTATGCCTTCAGATAATCGCCAGGTTTAGGCATTTCGGCCTTTAAGCCCTTACGACCACGAATCTGGCGAACGGTTTCTTCCATCGAGTTGGCTGGGACGGATTCAAAACCTGCAAACTCGGTGCTCCAGAGAGCTCTGCCTTCGGTTGCACCCCTGATGGCTCCAGCAAATCCGAACAGCTCGGAGACAGGTGCCTTCGACTTGATGGTGATCATGTCGCCTTCGGTCTCCATGTTCAGGATCACGCCTCTCCTGCCTTGGATTTCCGACATGGCGCCACCCATCTGATCCTGGGGAACCTGTATAAAGACGTTCTGGAAGGGCTCGAGTAAGGTGGGATTTGCCATCAGGAGCCCGGCTTGGACTGCCTGTCTCACCGCAGGGATGACCTGGGCAGGACCTCTGTGGATTGCGTCTTCGTGGAGCTTAACATCCATCAGCTTGACTTTTACACCCTGGACAGGCTCTCTTGCTATTGGGCCGTTCTTGGTAGCCTCCTCGAAACCCTCGAGGATTAGTTCCATCGTCTCTCGAAGGTACTGGACGCCTTTCGTCATGTTGATGAATAGGTTGGAGCCTGATATGGCCCAGATGTTTTTTGCTTCATCTTTGCCCATGCCCTTGCCCATCAAGAGTTCTCTTCTCTCCAACTCCTGCATCTTCATGGAGACCTCACCGCTCTTGATGCTCTCCACTACCTCTGGATCGAGTGGCTCTATCTCGATGTAGAACCTGTTGTGGTGGTTAGGAGATTTGCCCTCCACTGCACCGGGTGTCGTTCCCATCACAGACTCTCTATAGACCACAATTGGTGGCGATGTGGTGATCTCTACGCCCTTGTCTCTTTGGATCCTGTAAGCCACGATCTCAAGGTGTAGCTCGCCCATGCCTGCCATGAGGTGCTCGCCAGTCTCCTCGTTGATGTTGATGTTCAGGGTGGGATCTTCTTTGGCGACCTGTCTCAAAACCTCTACTAACTTTGGCAGATCGCGGGTGTTTTTGGCTTCTACTGCCACAGTGACAACGGGTTCGCTCACGTGCTTAATGTCTTCGAAAGGTATCATTTCGCGCTCGGACGATACCGTTGATCCCACGAAGGCATCCCTAAGGCCAGTCACAGCGGCTATGTTGCCTGCGGGAATCTTTTCGACCTCGATCCTGTCTGCGCCCATGAAGATTCCTGTCTGCTGGACTCTGTTGGTATTGGCAACACCGGATATGCTCAGCTCCATGCCCCTCTCAAGGGTTCCGGAAAAGAGTCTGCCCGTGGCAACCTCGCCAGCGTGTGGGTCCACAGATATGTCGGTGACCATGAAAGCAACAGGGCCCTTGGGATCACAGATATTCATGGACTTGGCAACCTTTGACTCGGGATCGCCGTGCCAGATAACCTTGGTACGCGCCTTTTGAGCTTGCAAGGGGCTTGGCAGGAAGCGGATGACCATATCGTTGACGGCCACGTATAGCGGACATTTCTGGGCGAGAGCCTTCACGTCTTCAGTCCGGCAGTATTCATACACTTCGTCAAAGGCTATGCCGGTCTTCTCCATCTGAGGAACGCTGATCGCCCAATTGTACAGAGCGGATCCAAAAGCAACGCTGCCGTTGGCGGCGTCGACCTTCCATCCTGCCTTGTACTTCTCCTCGTTCATGTTCCTGATGAGTTTGTTTACGTTGTCGATCACTTTGCCAAGGCGCATCTGCATCTCTTGTTTATTCACCTTCAGCTCGTTGATCATCCTGTCCACCTTGTTGATGAACAGAACTGGATGAACGTTCTCTTTCAGGGCCTGTCTGAGGACTGTTTCGGTCTGAGGCATTGCACCTTCTACCGCGTCCACCACGACCACTGCACCATCTACTGCGCGCATCGCTCTTGTGACATCGCCGCCAAAGTCAACGTGGCCCGGAGTGTCTATCATGTTGATGAGGTACTCGTCACCCTCAAACTCGTGAACCATGGAAACGTTAGCGGAATCTATTGTGATTCCACGTGCCTGTTCCAGCTCGTCGAAGTCCATAAAGAGCTGCCTTCCGGCCAGCTCCATCGATATCATGCCGGCTCCCGCCAACAGGTTGTCAGAAAGAGTGGTCTTGCCGTGGTCAATGTGTGCAACAATACCTATGTTTCTGATCATTTCTGGCTTGTCCATCAGCGTCTTTACACGCTCAGCCATCTTCTTCCTCTTGCCCATATCACGCCTCACGAATTTTGAAATGAAAATACGAATCTCGAAGTTCTCGGTTCCATCTTCGTACACCTATATAAGCCTTCGGCCCTCGTCTATCCCGCTCAAGCGATAGCAATCGCCGTTTTTGGCACTCAAATCAGACGTTTTAGAGGAAATGTATGAGGGCACAAACGAGGCCTTGATTGGGCGTACTCTCAGCATTATTGTATATATTATACACACCATGTATATTGAGATAGTATATACATGGCATGCTGGTACAATATATAGATATATTTACATAAAGAGCTAAGCAACTTAATGCACTTGCAACAATATGTCACTTGACCCTTCGCAGCTGAAGTTCCGAGAAGAATTCGCTGTCAGTTCACGGCCAGTTTGATGCAGAGATGATTATAATATACTGGGCAAAGCTTATATCGATGAGAGTTCAGGCTCACAGGGTTTTCAAGATGGCACGCTTGGTAATGAAATTTGGCGGATCTTCGGTAGCAGATGGAGCAAAGCTCAGAAACGTGGGTGAGCTCGTCAAGAACCTGAGCGAGGAAAATGAGATCGTGGTGGTGACCTCTGCGCTTGGGGGAGTCACAGACGACCTTTTGCAATGTGCCAGAGATTCGGCTAATGGTGACAACGTAGAAGATATTGTCACTTTCGTGGACCGGCTGAGCAAGAGGCATATCCGGGCCGCCATGGAGGCGATCCAGGACCCCACGATCGTAAAAGAGGTAAAAGAGAAAATAAACCAGAGGCTCAGCGAGCTTGAGAAGGCCTACATAGGCATATGTTATTTGGGAGAGCTTTCGTCTAGATCGATCGATCGAATATCTAGCTATGGCGAACGTCTGGCAGCTCCAATTCTCTCAGGGGTTTTAAGAGACCTAGGCATCAAGTCCAAGTATTACACCGGCGGCGAGGCCGGGATAATAACCAATAGCAACTACGGAAGCGCAAGGCCCTTCGAAAACACCCCCGAAAGGATTGCAGAGAAACTTTTGCCCCTTGAAGGCGTCTCTGTGGTTACTGGATTCATAGCCGAGGACGAGAGCGGGAACATAACGACTTTGGGTAGAGGTGGCTCAGATTTCTCAGCCTCGTTGATCGGGGCTTCCATCGGCGCAGACGAGATCTGGTTTTGGAAAGACACTTCAGGAGTTCTCACAACAGACCCGAGGATCGTCTCTAAAGCCAGGAACATTCCGCTCATATCCTACCGAGAAGCTATGGAGATGTCTTACTTTGGAGCCAAGGTACTCCATCCCCGAGCAATCGAGCCTGCCATCAGCAAAGGAATCCCCGTCAGAGTGAAATGCACCTTCAGCCCGGAAGATCCTGGAACTTTGATTGTGCGAGAGGGCGTCCCTCAGAAGATAATAAAGGCCGTGACGCTCTACAAGAACGCCGCCCTCTTGAACATATCAGGGGCTGAGATGATAGGAACACCTGGCATTGCTGCAAGGGCCTTTACAGCCCTGGCAGATGCCGGTGTGAACGTCGTCATGATCAGCCAGGGATCATCAGAGTCGAACATATCTATATTGGTGGACGACTCCCAGCTCAACACCGCAGAGATCGCTCTGAGGGCCGAGTTTCCCACCAACGTGGTCAGGGAGCTATCTCATGACAGAAACGTCGCCATCGTGGCGGTGGTGGGCGCAGGAATGGTGGGAACTCCAGGAGTTGCCAGCAAAGTATTCGGTGCGATGGGCCGGGCCGAAATTAACGTGAGGATGATCAGCCAGGGGTCAAGCGAGCACAACATATCCTTCGTGGTGAGCTCTGATGAGGCTGAGCGGGCGGTCCAGGAGCTTCACAAGGAGTTTGGACTCGAAGTTGAGGAGACGAGCACATGAAAAAGAAGTTCACATATGCCCAGTCGGGTGTAGACATCAAGATGGAAGAGAAAGCAATCTCCGCCATGAAAGGGGTAATGACCGGAAGGCGCAAAGGGATTGGCGCGCCAATAACCGACATTGGCCATTACGCTGGCCTCATCGACATGGGCGATTTTGCGATCGCAATGGCCACCGATGGCGTCGGAAGCAAGGTCTTGATCGCAAACGCCATGAAAAAGTGGGACACCGTCGGGATCGACTGCATGGCGATGAACGTAAACGACCTTCTCGTCTTGGGAATCGAGCCCCTCGCCTTCGTGGACTATCTGGCCCTCGAAGAGGTGGACCCAGAGATGACTGCCCAGATTGCGTTGGGCCTTGAACGAGGCGCCGAGATATCCAACATATCGATCGTCGGCGGAGAGACTGCATCCCTTCCTGAGATCATAAATGGGTTCGATCTTGCAGGAACCTGCATCGGGATGGTCAAGAAAGACGAGGTAATTACTGGAGAGAAGATCCAAAAGGGAGACGTTATCGTTGGCCTTCCAAGTTCGGGACTTCACAGCAACGGCTACACCCTCGCAAGAAGGATCGTTGAAGAGTCCGATTACACTTATTTTGACAAGATGCCAGGTTCGAAAGACAACAGGACCGTGGGGGAAGAGCTCTTGGAGCCCACCAGGATCTACATGGAAGCTCTCGAACTCATCAAGAACTGTGACGTGCATGGGATGGCTCACATCACCGGAAGTGGCCTTCTGAAGCTTCATCGAATTTCTGATTATGGCTTTGAGATTGACGATCCCATCGAGCCCCAGCCGGTGTTCCGGTTCCTCCAAGAAGAGGGCAACGTTGACGAGGACGAGATGTACCGGACCTTCAACATGGGAATGGGCTGGGTCATAATCTTGCCTGAGGAAGATGCCAAGGTGGCGCTCAAGATGACCGACGGCAAAATCATAGGATCGATCACGGAGTCGGGCCTCAGGCTCGGTGATATGGAGCTAAAATAGGCGGAAAAAGGCCGGTCGGTTCCGGCCTTTGTTGTCCAGGATCGTGAGGTCTTTCTCCTGGAGAATGACGCGCCTGGCGGCGCCTTTTTTCGTTTCCATACCCACAATCTTCAGGATCGGAAGCACTGGTGCCGAATCCGAAAGTTTTCGAATGCCAAGCTCGCCGAAGAGACGGCAAGAAGTGTGTTGGGTGCAAGTTTCCCATTTTTTCGTCATGTTTGTGGTTGCAGAGCTGCTACCCAATGAGTTGCAGAGCTGTATCATTGATGATCGGATTGATCTTGGCGGCAAACCTCTTAATTTTGGGGTGCTCTGCTGAGTATTTGCGTCTCGTTTGTAAGCCCCTATCGTTGGAGGCTTGGGGTATCTGTTTTTTGGCTTGGCCATGAGATTTCTGCCAAGGTCTCTTTCAGTCCCGGAACTTTTTCCATCATCGTTTCCAGTTTTTCTATCTCGCCATCGAGGTTCAGGACCTTTGGACCTTCGGGCCCGATTGCCACAAGAGCCTTTGGCTTCTTATACCCCAAAAAGGAAGTTGCACTGCCTTGGGTGTGTGAAAAGAAGGCGACTTCAGATATTGTGATCAAGATCAACCCGCCAGCTTTCACAGAAGGCTCGATCCTGAGCTTTTGCTTTAACATCATCACCAGTTATCTATAACTCTTCTTCCTCTACAAAAAGGGAGATGGTGACGAGATGAGATCTGTGTTAGACGGACTCGAACCTGTTCTTTTGTGGAAGAATTTTGATGAATTGAGACGAATTCCTCGATGTTCGAAGCACGAAGAGAGGGCTGCTGAATATGTGATCTCGGTGGCAAAACGATTCCGCCTGGATCATGAAAGAGACCAGGTTGGAAACGTGATCATAAAGAAGCCCGCAACTTACGGTCTCGAAGATGCGCCAATGGTCGCGATTCAGTCCCATCTGGACATGGTCTGCGAAAAGAATCGGGACTCGGATCATGACTTCTTGAAAGACCCGATAGAAATAGAGATCGAAAACGGCTACCTTCGCGCCAAGGGAACAACCCTGGGTGCAGACAACGGGATCGGCGTTTCTGCAGCCCTCGCCCTGTTGGAAGATGAAAGGGCAGTCCACGGACCTTTGGAACTGCTCTTCACTGTAGATGAGGAAGAGGGGATGACTGGAGCCTACGGCTTGGGTGAAGGATCTTTAGAAAGTAGGATTATGATCAATCTGGACACCGATCAGGTCCATTCGATCTACGTAGGCTGTGCTGGCGGTGAAAATTCTTATCTTTGGGTTCCGGTTCAAATAGAAGAAGTAACATTCTGGGGAGACTGTGACGAGATCTGTGACGAAAAAGATGTGAGGATGTGCGAAGAAATAGACGATGAAAAAGAGGATGGGATAATCGGGGATAACGCCGGACGAAATTATGAGGATAAATCCAGGCGAAAGGATGCGCAAAGGGATGATGGAGCTTGCTGGGCAGAGGATGCAAGTGATTTTGCCGCCTTGATAGTTGAGATGAACGGTCTTAGTGGGGGGCACTCTGGCGTGGAAATCCATCTTGAGAGAGGAAACGCCATCAAGCTTCTGGGACGGCTTCTTTGGGATGTGAGTAGAGTGGTGCCCTTCAGGCTTGTTGCCCTTAAAGGTGGTGAAAAGCACAACGCAATACCAAGAGAAGCAGAAGCCCTTATCTGTTTGCCAAAAGAGACGATCGGGCGTTTCACGGCCCTAATTCGAGCGGGCGAAAGGGCGCTCCAATACGAATGCAAGAAGCAAGACCCCGGCCTGAGGGTCGACATATGTCCTACAAAAATCAAGGAAAATCCCATCACTGAAATCGACTCAAAGAAGGTCTTGGATCTGATAGTTGCCCTTCCCACCGGTATCATGAGATGGAGCCCCGATATAGGGGGCTTGGTAGAAAGCTCGATCAACCTTTCTGTAATTCGTACTTGTAATGGTGACATTTTCTTCTTAATGTCGGTTCGATCCTCTTCGGACTCTCAGCTCAGGTCTCTGACTGGTAGAGTCGAAGCGATCTCAAGGCTTGCCGGCGTCGAAGTTGAGATGGGTGACGCCTATCCTGCGTGGCATCCAGATCTAGATTCTCGGATGCTCCAGATATGCAAGTTGGCCCACAAAGAACTCTTCGGCCACGAACCCGAAGTCAAGTCCATACATGCCGGACTTGAAACTGGCATAATCAAAAGGACGTTTCCAGACATGGACGCGGTCTCGATGGGCGCTTTAATCGAACAAGCCCACTCACCTGATGAGAGGGTCAACATCGAATCTGTCGAGAAGATGTACAATCTGCTCCTCAAATCGTTGGAGAATGTGGCAATTGCTGCCCGACCTGCACCGAAATAAAACGATCTATAGCACTTTTATACAATCTTTCGTCCCTTCCACCATTTTCTT
>CAZXBV010000003.1:2521-17514 GCA_964639155.1 uncultured Methanotrichaceae archaeon | reverse complement strand
CTTACAGCACACATCAAAATAATTGTAATAATTAAAATATGAAGGGCACATAAATGTGCCCCCCCTTTTCATCCTCTAGGGTTTAATTAATTGCCGCGATTATAGACGTACCAATAGATCGCGCCCACGAAAAGAGCGCCACCGAATATGTTTCCCAAAGTCACCGGGATCAAGTTGACTATGAAGAACTGGGCCCAAGTCACATTGGCGCCGTACATGATCCCTGCGGGAATGAAAAACATGTTGGCGACACTGTGCTCGAATCCGATGGCAACGAAAGCCATTATTGGAAACCATACTCCAAAGATCTTGCCTACCACATCGTCAGATGCGATGGCCAGCCAGACTGAAAGACAGACCAGCCAGTTACAGCCTACCCCCTTGAAGAACAAAGGCCAGAAATCTTGAGCTACCTTGCCCTCGGCGATGGCGGTGATGGTTCCAAGCCACGGATCCTGAGCCAAAAGCCCTGTCATGTAAGTGAGGAAGAACACCACGAATATGGATCCTATGAAATTGCCCACATAAGAGAGCCCCCAGTTCCTGGCAAGGCCACCCCACGAAGCCTTCTTGTTGAGAACTGCAGGGATGCAACAGGCAGTATTCCCCGTAAACAGCTCTGCGCCGGCTACCACAACGAGGATCAACCCCACCGGGAAAACCGCCCCGAATATGAACTTCTGCAACCCAGGATTGTCCGCCCGGATGCCTGGAATGCCCCCTCCGACGATGACCGCCAACAATCCGCCAAAAGCTATGAAAGCTCCTGCCAAAAATCCCAGGGTCAACAAGGGGCCTATAGCCATCTCTGCCTTGGCGCAGCCGATGTTATCAACCGAACATGTAGTTTCTTTGGGTGATTTGAATCCCATCTTGTCGATCTCTCCTAGTTATTCTGTAACTTAACGAATTTCAAAAGGAAAATGTGAAACTATGGAATTATGGAATTATGAAAATATACAAAATGTATATCTGAAAACTGAAAACGCTCGATATCAGATCTGGCCTCTAAACCAAATCCCTGTCCTGGCGGTCGAAAGGGCAACTTGAAAAGCTCTCGTGAGCCAAAGTTCCTCATTCCCTTGTATGCCCCCCTTCAAGCCAGCAGACTAATCGGATTTCACGTCCCAGGCGCCGTCTTCTTGCAGCCAGTGGTCGATATCGGCGGCCGCAAGCTTGCCAGCCCCCATGGCGCTGATCACAGTTGCGCCACCGGTTGTTATGTCGCCACCTGCCCAGACACCTTCGCGGGTGGTTCTTCCGTTCTCGTCTGCGACGAGAGTGCCCCACTTTGTGGTCTCAAGTCCTGGGGTGTTTCCCGGAACCAGAGGGTTTGGTATGGTCCCCACGGCTATGATGGCGGTATCAACGTCCACTATATGTTCAGATCCCTCTTTCACGACTGGCCTTCGCCTTCCGCTCTGGTCAGGCTCGCCAAGAACCATCTCGACGACTTCCATGCCTTTGACCCTGCCGCGATCGTCTCCTACGAACTTGGTGGGGTTTGTTAGGAAATCGAAGATCACACCTTCCTCTTTTGCGTTCTCGACCTCTTCGAGCCTTGCTGGCATCTCCGACTCAGAACGGCGATAAATCACGTGAACCTCGTCGGCTCCCAACCTGACTGCACATCTGGCAGAGTCCATGGCCACGTTTCCTCCGCCTATCACCGCCACTTTCTGGCCCTGTCTGATCGGTGTGTCGTACTCTGGGAACCTGTATGCTTTCATCAAGTTGATCCTGGTGAGGTACTCGTTTGCAGAGTAAACGCCGTTTAAGTTTTCTCCAGTTATGTTGAGAAACCTGGGCGCACCTGCGCCGATTCCCAAAAAGATGGCGTCGTAACTCTCTTCAAATAGCTCGTCAACCTGAAACTGTCTTCCAGCCACCGAGTCTAGTTCGAATTTTACACCTTGGGACCTTATGTAATCCACCTCAGACCTGACAATCCCTTTTGGCAACCTAAACTCTGGAATGCCGTATAAGAGAACCCCGCCAGCGTCGTGAAGTGCTTCAAAGACCGTGACTTCATGCCCCTTCCTTGCAAGCTCTGATGCACATGTTAGCCCAGCAGGTCCAGATCCCACCACCGCGATCTTCTTTCCGGTGGGCTCAACTTCTTGAGGCGCGTCTTCAAGTTTTGCCTCATGGCTGGCCTCACGGCCGGATTCATCTCTTTTGAGAAGGGCGTGTCGAGACTCCCAATCGGCCACAAACCTCTCAAGACGACCGATGGCAACTGGCGCACCTTTCTTCCCCAGAACGCAGCGACTTTCGCATTGGACCTCTTGAGGGCAAACCCTTCCGCAAATCCCGGGAAGGCTGTTTTTGCTTTTGATGATCCCAACTGCTTTTACCATCTCGCCATCCCGTATCGCCTCGATGAACTGAGGGATGTCCAAGCCCACGGGACAACCTTCCATGCATTTTGGCTTCTTGCATTGTAGACACCTGCTGGCTTCTTCCATGGCCTGCTCTTCGGTGTAACCCTTGGCCACCTCGAAGAAATTTTGACGCCTTTCTTCGGGAGACTGTTTGGGCATGGAAACCCGATTTAAGTTCAGTTTATTTTTCTTACCTGACATTGTATCCCGCTTCGATCTTGTGGCTTTGCCGCCTTTTTTGGATGGTCTTTGTGCTATTGCTCTGAGAACGCTTATGCCTTTTTTCGCGCCCGCTTCAACTCATGGAATGCTGCATTTCAGGACGAACGCAGCAGGATCCCCCCGACTTTAGGCCGTGGTAGTTGACAGATAGTTACCAAAATTGGCATATCCCATTATTGCCTTAAATCATTATCGATGGCCAGAAACAGAGGGGGGCTCTGCTTTCATATGGTTAGCAACTTATCGTCGCCAACTCCCGTTAGCTCCAAGAGTTAACGAGATCGGCCTAAAGACAGGGGACTTCCTGCTCTGCCCTCTTTTGCTCCCGCAAGTTAAAGCTTTTCGATTTTTCCCTACGAGGTATTTTTTTGGTTTATCCACAAATCTATATTTACATGAATAGGATGTGACGGTCCTATGATTTGATATATAATGATTTCCCTCCTCTGCAAAGTTTATGCTAATTTGCTTTACACTAAAAGGACGTTACATTCCTATGCGCTCAGATATAAATGTTCCGCGCAATTCGCGTCATTTGGCTCATTAGATCTGCATACATGATCAACAAGTCTCATTTTCGGCCTGAAATTAGAGCAAGGTAGAAATATGACTTTGCCACTCGTAAAAACAACGCGGTGGTGAAATTGGACGAAGTAATCCTTACCATTGATGGACAAGAAGTTCGGATTCAAAAAGGATCCACGGTTCTCGACGCAGTCCGAAAGGCTGGAATTTACATACCCGCCCTATGTGACCACCCCGACCTCAAGCCGATAGGCTCATGCAAGCTTTGCATAGTCGATATCGAGGGCCTGGAGACGTATCCCACATCTTGTACAACTATTGCAGAAAGTGGAATGGTGGTGAGAACCAAAACAGAAGAACTCCAGGAGATGCGTCGAAACAACCTAGAGATGCTCCTCGCCTTGACCAATCACCCCACTAGCTGCCTTTTCTGTGACCGAAAAGACGAATGCACTGACCTTAGGGAATGTATGAGAAGGATGCCCGCAACAGTCGGGTGCAAATACTGTCCCAACGATGGCGAGTGTGAGATACAAGACGCTGTAAACTACGTGGGCTTAACGAAGATCAGGTATGCCACGAGGTACCGAAACGTCCCGGTATTGAGAGAACCTTTCTTTGATAGGGATTACAACCTTTGCATTCTATGCTCTAGATGCGTTCGGACTTGTGAAGAAGTAAGGGGTGAAGGCGTCTTATCTTTCGACGTGAAATATCATAAAGATCATGGGATCGCCCCCATCTCGCTCAAAGACTCGGATTGCAAATTCTGCGGTGCATGTGTCGATTCATGTCCTACAGGAGCTCTTTATGCCAGGTCTGAGAAGTGGATCAAGCCAAGCGATATCGTCACCACGACCTGTCCTTTCTGCGGCGTCGGCTGCCAGATGGATATTGGAGTCGACCAAGGTCACATCGTCCGGGTGAGAGGGACAAGAGGCAACACGCCAAACAACGGGCAGCTATGCGTCAAGGGAAGGTTCGGCCTGGATTTCGTGGAAAGTCCTGACAGGTTGAAGACGCCTTTGATCCGGCGGGAAGGTAAACTCGTCCCGTCTACTTGGGATGAGGCAATGTCCCTCATAACAGAGAAGTTCGCTCAGAACAAAGGCGATGGGTTCGCTTTGCTATCCTCTGCCAAATGCACTAACGAGGAAAATTACCTGGCCCAAAAGCTGGCCCGGTTGGTAATGGAAACCAACAACGTGGACCATTGTGCTCGACTCTGTCACGCATCGACCGTGGCGGCGCTTGCCAATGCGTTTGGCAGTGGGGCCATGACCAACTCGATCGAGGAATTCAAAAGTGCAAAATGCATCCTCATCATAGGCTCGAACACGACAGAGCAGCACCCAGTAATCGCCCTCAAAATAAAAGAGGCAAGAAAGAAAGGTGCAAAGATCATCGTTGCAAACCCCAGGTGGATTGAGCTTTGCAAGATGGCAGACGTCTGGCTCAGACATCAGCCCGGAACCGATGTGCCTCTCGTCTTGGCCATGTGCAAGGTGATATTGGACGAAAAATTGGTCGACGAAGATTTCGTCCGAGAACGTTGTGAAGGGTTTGAGGATTTCAAGCGATCTCTTGACGTTTTCTCTTTGGATAAGGCGTTCGAGATCACAGGGGTCGAAGAAAACCTCATACGCGAAGCCGCTTTCCTTTACGCTCAGAACGAACCTGCATCAATCATCTATTCTATGGGAATTACCCAGCACAGTCACGGAACCGACAACATCCTTTGTCTTGCAAACCTTGCCATGATGACTGGAAACGTTGGAAAGCCCTCAAGCGGGATCAATCCTCTAAGAGGCCAAAACAACGTTCAAGGGTCCTGCGATATGGGCGCCCTTCCTAACGTATTCCCAGGATACCAAGCTGTGACAAACGACGAACTTCGAGCGAAGTTTGAGGACGCTTGGGGCAAAGATCTGCCAGAGACGCCCGGAATCACCGTCGTTGAGATTTTCAACGCAATCCACGAAGACAAAATCCATGCTCTCTACATCATGGGCGAAAACCCGATGGTCAGCGATCCTGACATAACCCACGTGAAAGAAGCCCTGGAAAAGGTGGAGTTTTTGGTGGTCCAGGACATATTCCTCTCTGAAACTGCCGAACTTGCAGACGTGGTCCTGCCAGCAACCACATTTTCAGAAAAAGACGGAACCTTCACCAACACAGAACGACGGGTCCAGAGGGTGAGACTGGTCTTGGATCCTGTGGGCAACTCGTGGCCAGACTGGAAGATCCTCTCCGAGATCGGAAAACAGATGGGATACGAAGACCAATTCTCTTACGAGCACCCTGCTGATATTATGGAAGAAGTTGCCAGGCTTGCGCCAAGCTACGGCGGAATAAGCTATGAGCGGCTCGAAGAAGGCGGCCTTCATTGGCCTTGTCCAAACTTGGACCATCCGGGAACTCGTTACCTTCACAAAGATGGGTTCACCCGAGGACGTGGGAAGTTTTCGGTGGTGGATTATCGCCCCTCCATGGAGCTACCTGATGCAGACTATCCTTTCATCCTCACCACCGGAAGAGTGCTTTGCCATTTCCATACGGGCACCATGACAAGGAGGGTTGCGGGCTTGAACTATCTTCGAAACGAGGAGTTCTTGGAGATCAATCCAAAAGACGCTCAGTTGCTGGAAGTTGAGGACGGGGACCTGGTCGAAGTCTCTTCCAGGCGTGGGAAAGTCAAGGTCAAAGCCAAGACGACGGAAAAGTCGCCACCTGGAGTCGTCTTCATGACATTCCACTTTGCTGAGACTCCAACTAACATCCTCACAAACCCTGCGCTCGATCCCGTGGCCAAGATACCCGAACTGAAAGTCTGTGCGGTGAAATTGAACAAAGTAGAGGGAGATTGAAGATGTACCGAATAGCAAAGAAGGAGTGTCTTGCTCCCAACATCGTTTACCTCAAGATAGAAGCACCAAAGGTCGCAAGGGTTGCTCAGCCTGGCCAGTTCGTGATTTTGAGGGCTGATGAGAAAGGAGAGCGCGTTCCAATGGGGATCGCCGGTTGGGACAAAGATGAAGGGACTGTCGATATCGTCTTTTACGTTCTTGGGACGAGCACCATGAAGTTTGGGACGCTCAAAGAAGGTGACTCCATCATGAACCTTGCAGGTCCTCTTGGTACTCCAACCGAGATTGGGAACTTCGGCAAAGTCATCTGCGCGTGTGGTTGTTTTGGGATCGGACCTTCTTTGCCACTCATCAAGGCTCTCAAGAAGATGGGAAATTACGTTGTAACCGTCGTTGAAGGGAGAGGGGCTGACTTCATATTCTGGCAAGATCGGTTAGGGGAGTTCAGCGACGAACTTCACGTGATGGCAGGAGATGGTGGTTGCGGCGAGAAGGGATGGGCTAACGATTTTATGGTCAATTATTTGAAGGACAATGAAGTCGGCAGGATCTTCGTTCACGGTTGCCCCTTCATGATGATGGAATGTTCCAAGGCAACAAAACCCTTTGGCGTAAAGACCATAGTGAGCCTCATGCCCCTGATGGTGGACGGAACTGGAATGTGTGGTGCCTGCAGGGTTGAAGTCGGAGGCGAGACGAAGTTTGCCTGTGTCGATGGGCCCGATTTCGATGGTCACGAGGTAAACTGGGACACTCTAACGCTCAGGTTGCGTCAGTTCATCAACGAGGAAGATCGATCTCACATGCTCTGGGAACGGGACAACTGGCACAAGTTAGTCGAAACTTCGCCTCAGGTCTGTAACCCTACTTCGGGAAAAGCAAAAGGCGAAGAGATGAAGAAAAAGTGCGCTCCAACCGTTTGACCTATAGTGTTTAACGATACGAATAAAGGCCAAACCCACACATATCACAGTTTATTTGTTTATATATAAAAAATATTGAAGAAAAACGGCAGCGGGCTTAAGTTATCCGCGCCACCGCTGCCACTTCATCACCAGAATTGAGCCGCATAATCCTCACACCTTGAGTGGTCCGACCCTGAACACGAATCTCCGAAGTCGGTATCCTGATCATCACCCCTTCTTTAGTGGTGATCATCAGCTCGTCCTCTTCGGCCACCATCCTTGAGGTGACTACGTATCCTTTTCCAGTGCTTATGTTCTTCATGCCCTTGCCGCCTCTGCGATGGGGCGAATACTCCTCTAGCTCAGTCCGCTTGCCGTAACCTTCTTTCGTTATCGTGAGAAGTGTAGTTTCGGGCTTTACGACGTCCATGCTGATCACCAGGTCGTCTTCTCCAAGGGATATTCCCCTCACCCCCATCGAACCGCGGTTACTGGATCGAACGTCGCGCTCATGGAACCTGTTGGCCTTACCCTTTCGGGTGGCAAGTATCAGCTCGTTGTCCCCATCGGTCAATCGAGCAGCCACGAGCCGACCTCCTTTTAGGTTCACTGCCTTGATCCCGCCCTTTCGGGGATGGCTGTAGGCTCTTAGGGGTGTTTTTATAACACTTCCACTGCTGGTCGCCATCACGATGTAACCTTCTGAATCAAAGTCACTCACCGGAACTGCTTCGGTAATCCGCTCGTCAGGCTCTAGCTGAAGAAGGTTCACTATCGCCTTGCCTCTTGCAGTTCTTCCAAGCGCAGGAACGTTGAAGACCTTGAGCCAATGGGCTTTTCCCATATCTGTGAAAAATAGGATGTACGCGTGAGTCGAAGCGATGAAAAGTTCAGTGACGAAGTCTTCGCTCTTGGTTTCAGCGCCGATAACGCCTTTGCCGCCACGCCTTTGTTTTTTGTAAGTGGTTAGCGGCAACCTCTTGATGTAACCATCGCTGGTGATGGTCACTGCGACCTCTTCTTCCTGGATCAAGTCCTCAAGCCGGGACTCTCTTTCAGCTTCGATTATCTTCGTCCTTCGATCGTCGCCGTACTTTTTTGCCAGCTCCTCTAGCTCGACTTTGATAATGTCTAGAACTTCTCTTGGGCTTGCTAAAATTTCTTGAAGCCTTTGAATCGTGACCTTCAGATCTTTTGCTTCAGACTGAATCTTGCCTTGCTCAAGAGCCGTGAGCCTCTGGAGCCTCATTTCAAGGATGGCCTTTGTCTGCTCTTCGCTCAGATCAAAAGACTTTGCCAAGACTTCTCTTGCTTCAGCAGGCGATGCAGCCTTTTTTATCAGCTCTATAATCCGCTCCACGTTCTGGAGCGCAACGAGCAGCCCTTCCAGGATGTGAGCCCTTCTTTGGGCACGGTTAAGTTCAAACCCGGTCCTGCGCTCGATCACCTCGGTTCGGTAAGAGATGTAATGCTCCATTATCTCTTTTATGGGCAGAGTCCTTGGTTTTCCGTCCACCAAAACGACGTTGATTATGCTGTAAGATGTCTCAAGCTGGGTATGCAAGTGGAGCTGGTTCAACACAACTTCAGGAGTGGTGCCGTTCTTCAGCTCGATGACTAGCCTTATTCCGTCCCGATCGGACTCGTCCCTCAGGTCAGCGATCCCGTCGATCCGATCTGACTTGATCAGATCGGCTATCGTCTCGGTCACTTTTGCCTTGTTCACTTGGTAAGGTAGCTCGGTGATGACGATCTTTGTCCTCTCTTCATTCTCGATCAGGGATTTTGCCCTCACCCTGATTATGCCTCTTCCGGTAGCGTAAGCCGATTCGATCCCAGCTCTGCCGATGATGTAGCCGCCAGTGGGGAAATCCGGCCCCGGAATGCACTCCATGAGCTCTGTTATCGTCGTTTCGGGATTTTCTATCAGCTTGATAATGGCCTTCGAAACTTCGATGAGGTTATGGGGCGGAACGTTGGTTGCCATTCCAACGGCAATCCCGGTAGATCCGTTCACGAGAAGGTTTGGAAGCTTTGACGGAAGGACCGAAGGCTCCTTTAAAGAATCGTCATAGTTGGGGATGAAGTCGACGGTATCTTTCTCGATGTCTGCCAGCATCTCTCCTGCAATCTCGGCGAGACGAACTTCGGTGTATCTCATGGCAGCTGCAGGATCGCCATCGATCGACCCGAAGTTGCCTTGACCGTCCACGAGAGGGTAACGCATCGAGAAGTCCTGGGCCATCCTGACCATGGTCTCGTAGATGGCTGCATCCCCATGAGGGTGGTATTTACCCATCACGTCACCAACTACTCTGGCCGACTTCTTGTAAGGCTGGTTGAAGGTCATCCCCTGATCGTACATGGCGTAAAGAATACGTCTGTGAACGGGCTTGAGCCCATCTCTGACGTCGGGAAGGGCTCTGCCAACGATGACGCTCATGGCGTAATCGATGTATGATGACTTCATTTCAGAGGTGATGTCTACATCTATCTCTGTCATTCTTTTTCACCTCAAATGTCCAGGTTCTTCACTTCGCTGGCGTGGGTCTCGATGAACTCGCGCCTTGGCTCTACTTTCGCGCCCATCAGTATGGAGAATATCTCGTCGGCCTCAATTGCATCTTCCAAGGTGACCTTGAGCAAAGTTCTGTTCTCAGGATCCATGGTGGTGTCCCAGAGTTGGTCTGGGTTCATCTCGCCAAGACCTTTGTACCTTTGGACCTGTGCCTTTCCTCCAGCCGATTCCAGGATGCGGGCCAACTCGGCATCGCTGTAGGCGTAACTTGCCGACGACCTTTTTTTCACCTGATAGAGTGGTGGCTGAGCGATGTAGACGTAACCTGCCTCGATCAGAGGCTGCATGTATCTGTAAAAGAAGGTGAGTATGAGCGTTCTTATGTGAGATCCGTCCACATCGGCATCGGTCATTATGATCACCTTGTGGTACCTGGCCCGATCGATCTGGAACTCGTTTCCGATGCCAGTTCCCAAGGCGGTGATGATGTTTCTGATCTCGACGTTCTTCAGGATCTTGTCAAGCCTTGCCCGCTCCACGTTGAGGATCTTGCCTCGTAATGGCAACACGGCCTGAAAGTACCTGTTTCTACCTTGCTTTGCAGAACCGCCTGCTGACTCGCCCTCTACGATATATATCTCACAGGCTTCGGGATTTTTCTCGGTACAGTCTGAAAGCTTTCCAGGAAGGCCACCCGAGCCCAAGGCGTTCTTCCTTCGGGTGAGTTCTCTTGCTTTTCTTGCGGCTTCCCTGGCTCTCGATGCCTGGGTTGCTTTCTCAACGATCTTTTTGGCAACGAGCGGGTTTTCCTCGAAGAACTCTGAGAGCTTTTCGGATACAAGGGAGTTGACTATACCGCCGATGGCGCTGTTTCCAAGTTTTGTCTTGGTCTGGCCTTCGAACTGGGGATCTGAGAGTTTGACGCTGATGACTGCTGTCAATCCTTCTCGAAGGTCGTCTCCGGTGAGCTTTGTATCGCCTTTTATCAGTCCTTTGGATTTGGCATGTTCGTTTCCGGTCTTGGTGAGCGCGCTCCTAAAGCCGCTCAGGTGGAACCCGCCCTCTTTTGTGTTGATGTTGTTTGCAAAAGATAGGAGTGCCTCATTGTAGGAGTTGTTGTACTGGAGCGCCACCTCAACGAAAGTTCCATCCTTTTCGCCAAAGACGTATATGGGCGACTCATGGATAACATCTTTGTTTTTGTTCAGATGTTCCACGAAAGAGACTATACCGCCCTCGTAGTGGTATTCCCGGCCCTTTCCGGTCGCCTCTTCGTTTAAGGTTATCTTGAGACCTTTGTTTAAGAAGGCCAGTTCTCTGAGCCTGTTTGCCAACGTATCAAAGCTGAAATTGACGCTTTCAAAGATGAGCGAGTCTGGCTTGAACTTCACCACGGTTCCTGTGTCGTCAGAGACCCCATGCACCTCAAGATCAGATGCTGGCTTGCCGTGCTCGTACCGTTGCCAGTAGAGGAGGCTGTTTCTCCGAACTTCCACTTCTAGCCATTCTGAAAGAGCATTTACGACTGAGACGCCCACGCCATGAAGACCGCCAGAGACCCTGTATGATTTGTGATCGAACTTTCCTCCCGCATGGAGCATGGTCATAACGATCTCTAAGGCGGGTTTCTTGTATTGGTCGTGTATGTCTACAGGAATGCCTCTTCCGTTGTCCTTGACAGAGACGCAGCCATCTGAATGGAGGATTAGGTTGATCTCTGTGCAATAACCTCCCATGGCCTCGTCTATGCTGTTGTCCACCACCTCGTAGACGAGATGGTGTAAACCTGCCACGCCTGTGCTTCCTATGTACATGGCAGGCCTTCGCCTGACTGCATCCAGGCCCTCGAGAACCTGGATGTGGCTGGCGTCGTAGTCCTCGATTACTTCACTCAAGGCCGAATGTTCCTCCTAGATACATAAATAACCAACATTCAAATAATCCTGTAATATATAATGTTTTGCCCGCGTGAACCCAAAACTGGCCGCTTAATCTTTCCAGTCCTGGGCATGTTCAATCTGGGCATTTGCACGTCGGACAGCAATTCACCTATTGTCAAATCGCTGAACATCTGTCATCTGCCCTTGCGATCCTCGTCGATAGAGCACCACTTCCCACTTAGGCTTAACGCTTGGTGCTTATTATACCTTCTCTCAAGGCCAAACCTCAAAGCACAAGAGGTTATGCTTCTGTTCACATAAAGGTATCCTTGGCAGACATATTCCATGAGGCTACAGCATCCTCATAAGGATGGTCACTACATATGTGCAAACTTCAGTCGGCGCAAATCTGCTATTTCTTCAGGCCCAAACAGCGTGGATCGTAAACAGGGCTGAAAGAAAAAAAATAGATACTGCATACTATTAATATGATATTTAAGAGTGGGCAAATGGTGGTTCGTGGTGATGAGGGGGGCAACTACTATAAATATATTTGACACAAATGTGTTCACGTGTTTTCTACTGGCTTTGAGCTCTCAGTAGCCTTCAGGCACATAACTTCCCACAAACGCCAAACCCTGCTTTCGGTCACAGCGGTAGCCTTGGCCGTATCAATCTCCCTCATATTCACATCGCTTGGAAACGGATCTCAAGAGCTACTTTCCGACATCGTAGAAGAGAAACTTCCTCACGTGACGATCGCGCCAGAAGAAGAGGAAAAGTACATTCACCTCTACAGGGGCCTTCTTTCGAGAGCTTCATCAATAGAAGGTGTAAAGTCAAGCTCGGTCTCGCTTTCGACCCAGGCCACCATCTCGTTCAAGGACAAGAACAAGAACGCCTTCCTAAGAGGGGTAATGCCCAAAGACGAGGATGCCATCTACAAAATAAGCGAGTCAATGGTTCAAGGCGACTTTTTCGACATACAAGATGGAAAGAACGTCGTAATCGGGATCAAGCTGGCAGAAAAACTGGATACGAAGATCAATGATGAGGTCGAGATCAGCTTTCCAAGAGCAAATACCATGTCCCTTCAAGTGGTTGGGATATTCGATACCGGAACTCCTCTAGACGAAAGCTTCGCTTATGTCTCACTCAAGACGGCAAGAGACTTTCTGGACGAGGGCAACGTGATAAACTCTCTTGAGATTCGAATATTTGACATAAACGAGGCCGAAAGGATCGCAAAGGAGATCGACGAGCTGGGGTACGATGCCAAAAGCTGGCAAGAGAACAATCCAGAGATAGTAAGGTCGATCAACGTCGGGGGTTTTTGGAGGAGTCTGTCCATATTCTTTGTGATGATCATAGCAGCTTTTGGGATCGCTGCCATCATGAACATGCTCGTCTTCGAAAAGACCCGCGAGATAGGAATGCTCCTTGCCCTTGGGGGAAATAGCGCGTCTCTCTTGAAGATATTCATTTACGAAAGCGGCATATTGGGGTTGATAGGAGGTGCCTTGGGATGCATTTTCGGCATCATTGGCATCCTTCTTTTGGGAAGCTTCAAGTTCCAGATAACTGCAGGCGGAAGAGAGCTAAGCTCGATTCCTCTCGTAATAGATCCCTGGAACTTTCCGACCTACGTGATCTTGGCCTTGGCTTTGAGCATCGCTGCGGGCGCCTACCCTGCTTACAGGGCGTCAAGGCTCGATCCAGTAGAGGCGCTCAAAGGGTCTGAGGCGGGGTCTTCGTCGCTTAGGATATGGCATGCCGGGCCCTTGGAAGAGGGTTTTGCGTGCTGGTGCATATCTTTGGGCTATGAGGTTGCGATCGCAGTAAGGCACATTCTCTCCAACAGGAAAGGGACTGCCTTCACTCTGCTCTCGGTGGGGATTGCTGTGGGCGTAATCATCATGTCTTTGGGGCTCACCCAAGGCGTGATCGCCGAGATCGTGGCAACTACTGTCGAGAAGAATCCTCACCTCTACATCGAGCCAAAGGAAGACGAAGACTACATCCACCTCTACAGAACTTTGACCCAGATTGTCTGGGAGCAACCTGGTGTTGTGGCCGCGTCCCCAAGGCTGATAGGTCAAGGCGCGGCCAGGCATCGTGATAACGTCGAAGGGGTCGAATTTGTTGGCATCGATCCGGATCCAGAAGAGCTACTTATGAACGTCCAAAGGTCCGTCGTTGTGGGCGATTTTTCAGAGCTAAAGTACAAGAAGCGATCGGCGTTCTTGGGGATTAAACTTGCAGAAAACCTGGATCTGAGGCCAGGCGAAAGTTTCGACTTAGTTCTCAAGGATAGATCTGTTAGGCTCAAGGTTGCAGGGATCATAGAGAAGGGCACAGTTAAGGACTCAAACCTGGTCTACATACCTCTTGAGACTGCTCAGGATCTGGTGGGCGAAGGCGATGTGGTTTCCGAGATAGGGGTTCGGCTCGCCGACTTCGAAGAAGCTCCAAAGGTTGCAGCTGAGTTGGAAGAGAAGCTCAACTACGCCACCAGTTCTTGGCAGGAATTCAGCAGAGAAATTGCAAGGTTCGTCGGGACCCAGTCCAGAATCAACTTGATATTCTATTCTATGATCCTTGTGATATCGGGATTTGTCATAGCCAACACCACAATCATGATAATCAGCAGGCGAACTCGCGAGGTTGGGATATTGATGGCGATGGGCGCAACCAAAAGGTCCATACTGGAGATGTTCATCCTCGAAAATCTATTATTGAGTTTGCCAGGGGGACTTTTGGGGATTGGAATCGGCCTCGTTGCGGCAAAGCTGATAGCCAGATACGGTCCCGAGGGGTTTGGCGGGGCTGAGCTTTCCTTCTCGCTTAGCCCTGCTCTTATGGTTTACGCGGTACTCTTCGCCCTGGTTCTAAACTTCTTTGCCAGCATATACCCGGCCTACAGGGCTTCAAGGCTCGATCCAGTAGAGGCGATAGCTTCGGATTGAGTCTGTTGAAAATATTATAGTCGAGATCCAATTAAATGATTGTTGAAGGCATATCTGGCGGTTTGAAGACGCCTTTTTCAGTTATGATCCCGGTGACCTTCTCAAGAGGCGTTGCGTCGAAGGCGGGATTGTAAACCTCGACGTTAGAAGGGGCGAGCAATTTATCCCCAATCTTTCTCACCTCGTCTGGGTCCCTCTCTTCGATCGTCACCTCCTTTTCAGTCCTTTCCAAGTCGAAGGTCGATAGAGGTGCTGCCACGTAGAAAGGAATCCCATGAGCCTTGGCAAGAACGGCGTGTGTGTAGGTCCCAATCTTGTTGAAGACCGCGTCCTTCGTGATCCTGTCTGCGCCCACGATCACCTTGTCCACTAAACCCTGGCGCATCACCATCCCTGACATGTTGTCGCAGATCAAGGTCACGGAAATTCCGTCTTCCATCAGCTCCCAAGCAGTAAGGCGGCTCCCTTGGTTGAGTGGCCTTGTTTCACAGGCGTAAACCTGGATCTTTTTCCCTTGGGCCGTGGCAGATCTGATCACGCCCAAAGCTGTGCCCCAGCCGACACAGGCCAACCTTCCTGCGTTACAGTGGGTGAGAACTGTGTCGCCATCTTCCAGAAGATCCGCTCCGATCTCGCCCAGGGCCTTGTTCACCTCGATATCCTCTTGGGCGACACTTTCGGCCTCGTCGAGGGCGATTTTTGCGATATCCTCGACTGAATCGA
>CAZXBV010000003.1:0-2421 GCA_964639155.1 uncultured Methanotrichaceae archaeon | reverse complement strand
CACGGCTGCGAGGGCCACTCCATAAGCACCGGCCGCGCCCAAAGCAGGCGCGCCTCTAACCTTCAAGGACGATATGGCGTCGATAAGTTCCGGGATCGATTTTACCTTTATCTTCACCAAACTTTCTGGAAGACGGGTCTGATCGATCATCCCGATGGCTTTCTCATCTTCATCCCACCAGATCGTCCTCATCTTTTCATCTCCGCATCACGGTCTTGACGGCGCCGTCTTGGGTGACCAACAGCTGATCTACATTTTCGAAGATCCCGTGTTCTACCACCGCCGGGAGACTTGAGAGCTTCGTTGCAAGCGCGGCAGGATCCGTTATGGCTCCAAAATGGGCGTCGATCACGAAGTTTCCGTTGTCGGTTATGACTGGCCCGTCCTTCATCTTGGCCTGGCGCAAGACTGGATCTCCTCCCATATCCTTTATTTTGGAGGCGACGAGCTTTGCTGCAAAAGGCAAGACTTCTATTGGTATTGGCGCGTCCAGAACATCCACATATTTTGAAGTGTCTGCCACGATCACGAACCATTTGGCAGACTGGGATACTACCTTCTCCCGCGCGTGAGCACTGCCACCGCCCTTTATCGTGACCAAGTTGCGATCGATCTGATCTGCCCCGTCGATGGCAATGTCGAGAGATGGATGCTGATCTAGGCAGGTTATGGGAACTCCACTGGATATGGCAAGTTCTTGAGCCTGGTAAGACGTGGGAACGCCCACGATCTCTAGGCCCGCGTCTACCATCTCTCCGATCTTTTTGATGGTCCAGGCCACGGTCGATCCGGTTCCCAAACCTACGACCATCCCGTCTCTTACAAGTTCTGCTGCAGCTTCGCCCACGGACCTTTTCTCTTCAAGGTTGGAATCTGGTGTTCTCATGGAAAACCACCTCACTTTAGAATCTCGCTCTTCACCGTGGTGAAGATCGGCCCTCTCACGTCGATCTTTCGCTTGTGGCTGGTGATGTGCCGCTCCAACGCGGGGTCGAGCTTCAGGTTGATCTCGCCAGGTCCCCGAATGATCCGCACCCTGGTCTCTGATCCTTCGCCTTTCTGGGCGGCGTCTTCGATCTCGCTTGCGGCCTGGTTTGCAAAGGCGTCGATGAACCTGATACCAGAAGATACTCCGTTATCGAATGCTTTCTCCCACTTGGGAGTGTGCGGAACTCCCACGATATTGTCTTTGTACACCAACACTTCGTTCAGGTAAGCTGGACCACAGAGCTTTGTGTTCTCTTCGGGCTCCACCACCGAAACTTCGACTTCTCTTCCGTAAAGTTCGCCTTTCCAGGCCGAAAACTCGCAGGGTGAGGGCGTATCGCCCTTTTCTTCGCAGACTTTGACGACTGCCCGAGCGATCGCTATGCCTTCTTCAGTCTGGGGCTCGGCTTCCGCCCGGATCATCTGGGCCATCTCTCTTTGGGTCAGAGGCAATTCGGCCTGGAACTGGGGGTAAGATAACGCTCTTACGTCCTTTGAGTCGTAAAGTATCATGGCAAGCCGCTCGACTCCCAACCCCAGGTTCATCACAGGACAAGATATGTCGTACTTGGACAGAGCAGTTGGCGAATAGATCCCAAATGTGGCAACTTCGACCCAGCCTGTGTCGTATTTCGTGCTTGATCCGACAAGTCCAGGATGGTAGGCGTAAACTTCTATCTGGGTATCAGGAACGTAATATTTGCTCCTCTTATCGTCCGGGATGAACTTGAATTTCTCAAACCCGAATTGGCTGAGCAGTCCATCTGCCACGGCTTTTCCGTCTTCAACGCAAACGTCCTCGTCCATGATGACGCAGCTTGCAGAATGATAAGTCATGAGCCTCGCTGCATCTTCGGATTGTTCACGCCTGAAACATTTGTCGACAGAAAAGAGCTTCACAGGAAGACTTGCCCTTTCATGCAGACTTGAAAGGGATAGGAACCAGCCCGAGGTCATGTGGCTTCTAAGAGTCTTCGTGGTGGCGACTGGCTTTAGCTCTCTAAACTCGGGGAAGACCTCTTCGAGAAGTGTAGATATGAGAGCGTCTGAGGCGTTCAGCGCCTGGGATACGTCGTGGACCAAGTCGTCGCCTTCAACAACCCCTTTCTTGTATCCATGGAGGATTTGCCTTATCTCTTCGACCTCTTCTTGGGCGAGGTCTCTATCCAGAAGCTCGTTCATCTGGCCGACCCTATCATCAGAGATGCCAATGTCAGGTCTTGGCAGCCCGGCCAGGTAGAAACATCGATCCAGCACTGCCAGGGCCTCGCTGCCAAACTGCTTGTAAACTTCTTTGTCTTCCACGATTAAGGGGTTCATGGCCTCGTCGAAACCAAGCCTGAGATAAGCTTCCCTGAGCCTTCTTATGACCTCAAATATGGGGTGCGGTCTCCCAAAAGAGAAGGCGCGTCGAGGGTAGCTGTCGTTCAAGGC
>CAZXBV010000002.1:0-18376 GCA_964639155.1 uncultured Methanotrichaceae archaeon | reverse complement strand
CTTCGGCATAGTTAGACCATTTTAGATCGCTGTTGACACAAAAATTGGTGGCAAAATTGCACAAAGTGGAATTGCAGGATGAAAAGGCAGATTTGTCAAAGACTGACCCCCACGTCGCAAAGGGCCGGGGCAGACAAAAACAAAAATATCTGGGCGAAAAGGGACTGATCGCGCTTATAACCGTTCTCAGCGCCTTTGTTCCATTGTCAACAGACCTTTACCTTCCTGCACTTCCCGGAATGGCTCTGTATTTCGACGTCTCTTCTGACCTGGCAAACCTCACGTTGATCTTATTCTTCGTATTTTTCAGTGCAGGCATGCTTTTTTGGGGACCGCTCAGCGACAAATACGGTCGCAGACCTGTGCTGCTGATTGGGCTTTCTATATACCTTGTAGCAAGCCTTGCCTGTGCAATCTCTTGGGACATTTATCACCTGATAGCATTTCGCATACTGCAGGCCATTGGCGGCAGCGGTGCTTTTGCCGTGGCCACGGCCATGATCAAAGACATTTACGACAGCAAGAGCAGAGAGCCGATTTTAGCCATGTTTCAATCCATGGTTTTGATATCCCCGGCAGTCGCCCCCATCCTTGGCGCGCTCCTGCTGAAATTCACGTCCTGGAGAGGATTTTTCTTGGCGTTAGCCTTCATCGGCCTGCTGGCTTTGGCAGGAAGCATAGCATTGCAAGAGACGATCGAGAGGCGCTATACAGGCTCGATGCTGCAGGCCTTGGGGCGATTGTACACAGTTGCCAAGAACCCGGGCTTTTCGTCTCTTCTTGCCCTGTTTTCTTTGCCGAGCATATCGTCCATAGCGTTCATAGCTGCATCATCTTATATATTACTGGAAAGATGGTGACGGAATTGCCAGGGGAATCTGACAAAGTCAAATTAATTTCAGAATGTTGATACGACTTGGTTTTCACATTTTAAGTAATAGAAAAACGCAGCTTGTAAAGCAATTTTTAGAAAAAGAAGCGTCCATCTTCAGCGATGTTATAAATTTTGAGGGGTGTTAGTCCCCCTCTTCGAAGTATTCGGAAGCGGTGATGTTCTCAGAGGGATTTTCATCATTTGACCCTCCATCAAACTCGGCCGCCTCTTGAATTGCCGCATTTGTCATAGAGGCCGATTCTACAGGAGACTCTTCTTCTTCCCATGCAGGCAGCCCGAAAGTCAACATCAAGGCTACTAATAAAACGCATATCGAAACAATTATTTTCTTGATAGCAACACCTCCTGCGAATCGCTAAAGTTGAGGTCTTAGAAAAATGTTTTGGCATGGTTCAGTCCCCCGCACCCCCATCTCTAAGACCATGTCTGAGGGGATGGAACTGCAATCCAACTTTCAACGAAGTATTGGGGGGCACGACGCCTTCATCGACCTGTACATTGGTCGCAACGCCTACATCCCCAAAACAAACAAGCGCTTCTTGTCACAGGATGTGGCTCTCTACTCTCTCCTGTGATCCGTCTTTTGAAATGGGGTGATCAAGGACTTTGAGCTAACTGGGCGAGCTGTTTGTCAACAATTTAAGGGTTGGCGGGCTCTTCGCTCAATCTTTTTCTCTCTATATTTTTCAACTTCACCGAGTTTATGGCAAGATCCTTCATGATTTCAACATCACAGCCACGGGTCTTATGATAAAGCCCGTCTGCAAACACCCAACGTTATCGACTTTTGTCCCGATGATCTCGTCTGGACCAGATAGTGGCAAGAACAGGGCCGGATATGTTGTGCCAGACGCTATCCAGGAAATATCACCGCAGATCGATTATCTTCACCTGCTTTGCCGCGGTCTCAGCAAGCGGCCTGCTCATATCATGTTTTGGCGGCTTTCGGCCCTGGATATTGATCCTTGTGCTCTTGCCAGCAACTATCTGTGCGAGCTGTGTGCGAACTCCCGGCACAAATCTGATGCTGGAGCAGCAAAGGGGGGATACAGGATCTGCTGCGGCTCTGATGAGCTGCTTTGGCGTCTTCATGGGAAGCATTGGCATGACCATAATATCCCTGAACTGGAGCGACACAATTTTGGTACTGGGCGCGATGAATGTCCTGATGGGACTGATGGCCGGAGCGCTGTGGCTGCGCATATCTCAAAAGCCGTATGTAATGCAGGTTCCAGAAAGATATATCGCATCTACATCTACGTCAACTACCACGGCATGAAGGCCGCGGTAGTTGGGAACATTTTCATAAATACTAAAAAGCAGGCAAGTACTTATAGTCCCGAACACTTCTATCCCGCCATAATTGGACATTTCTAGACCACCATTGATACAGCTCATCGCCGACGTTTTGGGTGGAAAAGTCGGCCGAAACGATCATAGAGAGATCGGATGGCATCCAGTAACCCAGACACAAAAAGCTTCTTGCTCAGAGGTCTTTGGGGTTCTTCCCGAAAAGTTTCTTGCATTCCACTGGCAGGGTGCCCAAACCAGGCGTTCCAAAAAGGAAAGGTCATAGGACTCCAGTTCCACATGGAATCATCCGTGGATAGCATCGTTCGTCTCATACGGAATTGTTCAGATGAACTGGTGGAGGGTGAGTATGTCCATATGGGTGATGAGATACTCTCTCAAGCCTGGCAAATCGATGAGATGAACCGGACGATGTTCCGCTTCCTAGACGAGATCGAAAAGCGATACGGCGTATGATTCGAGGACTCATCTCACGTTTGAGGTATTTTACACACCACATTTATATTCAGACTACATCTAGACAGATCCACTTTCATCTCAGGCCCGAGATATATAAATAGGATGATAAGCGGCGTGGGCCTGGCCAATAACTTCGAGTCGATGAGACTGACTCTTCGGGCGCGCCGATCGGGCGCTCGTCATGACTCTTCGATGAAGTCGTTCTTGAGTGCCCATCGAAGCACACCTAATCTTCGAAATCTAAATCTAAATCGAAATCTAAAGAAAGATGAGTCGAAGATCGTGCGTCTTATGACAAACCTATTTAAACACCGGCGGGCTTTCGCACGGCAACATGACCGAATGGACGTCCGACTTCACCGGCTCATTCCACAACTACCTCTCGCCAGGATGCCGGATCTGCCACCAAGGTGCATCATTGGTCCTATTCGTGACCGGCCTTTGTGATAGAACCTGCTTCTACTGTCCGCTCTCTGAAGCGCGGAAGGGAAAAGACTTGGTCTTTGCCAACGAGCAGAAGGTGAAGGGAATCGAGGGCATTTTGGAAGAGGGCCGGGCTATAGGGGCTCTTGGCACTGGGATAACGGGTGGAGAGCCCTTGCTGAAGAAGGACTTCGTGGTCGAGTGCATGAAAGCCTTGAAGCGCGAGTTTGGTGAAGACCACCACATTCACCTCTACACAGGATCCAGGCCGGGACCTTCGACCTTGAAAGCGCTCCGGCGCGCAGGGCTAGATGAGATCAGGATTCATCCTCCGCTCGAAGATTGGAACGATCTTCGATGGCTTGGGCCTGTTTTGGCAGAGGCAAAACACCAGGGCCTTGAAGCAGGGGTGGAGATTCCCGCCCTGGGGCCAGCGCCCGGGATCCGGTCGGCAATTCAGAAGACAGGGGCTTTCCTCAACTTAAACGAGCTTGAATTCTCTGAGACAAATCAAAAGGCGCTCAAGGAGATCGGGTTTGAAGCAAAAGACCTATCTTGTGGCGCGATCGGGAGCGAGGAGACTGCCCGCGAGCACTTCATGAATTCAGAATTGAAGGTCCATTACTGCTCTTCCAAGTTCAAAGACGCAATCCAGCTCAGAGAACGGCTAAAGCGGCGCGCCGATCGGACTTCTCGTCCCTTCGACACGCCCACCGAGGACGGAACTATAATCTATGGGACGATAACGCCTTCTGACCTGAATATCGCGCTGGAGATGCTGAATCGTCTGGGCGTCCCTCCAGAAATGTACTTGATCTGCGGAAAAAAGGTAGAGATCGCAGGCTGGATATTGGAAGATATCTCAGAAAAGCTGAAGAAGGTCGGCTGCGAACTTGCCTTGGTAGAAAGGTATCCACTTAATAATGGATTCGTGGTGGAGGTAATACCTCTTTGACGGTCAGTATGTCCCTTCTTTGGAGTGGCAGAGAAATTGGGCGCGATTTCCACTCTTTCAACCCCAAAATTAATAAATCCATAACTGCAAATTGGAGGGCGGTGAGCTTACAGGATGGCGGCGAGCGATAAAAACCATGAGGAACAGATTCGAGAGCGCTTAAGAAACTACCTCAAACGTGATGGAATGGGCATTCGGAAAGCTGTTCTGAAGTTGTTCTTGCACGATAGATCCTATACGACTGAAGAAGTTTACAATTACCTGGACAAAGAGGGCTTTGATGTAAGCTATCGTGGGGTGTCTGCCATGGTTGGCCTTATGAACACGAGGCTTGGCATTCTCAGCATCGATGTATCCGGCGATCACAACGTCTATTCGCTCAAGTCCGATCACAAGAACATCGTGGGCGTCGTTCTGGGCGACTACTAACTTCGGATTTTGTTTGAGCTTTGAGCCTCAGAGTATCTGGGGCTCAATTGAGCGTTTTAGTTGTAATGTCCAGAGATATATTTTGGATGAATATTTTAGTATGATATACTCAAATTGATTCTCGGCTATAAGCGGCTTTAGTTTGGCGGCTCCCCACGCTTCATCTTATTCATATATTTTTTGAGCACTTGATCTGAGAGCAGGTTAATTGTTCGCAAAGCCAGATGTTGAACAGGCCCACAGGTCATCCTCTCGCTGTAGAACCGGTGTAGCTTTTTCAGGTGGCGGAGGTTGTATTCAAGACAGGTCCCCACAAGTTCCCAGTGTTCGGGCGTGGCCTGATCTTTCCCAAATCCCTTTGCATTCCCAAGCCTCGTCTCGCCTATGGGCGTAAAAAAGAGCGGCAACATCATTCCTGTGTAATCCCAGAGCGATTCCACAAGTTCCGTGGTCTTGACCACGTCTCCAACAGTTTCGCCAGGCAGTCCCAGTACCAAGCTTGCTATCGGAAGCCACGACTGTTCATGGAAGAGCGTGTAACATTCCCTCACAATATCGGGCCAGATCTCCACTGAAGAAGGTTTTGCCTTGTTCTTCATGTGCTTTGCCAAAAGACTGGAGCTACCTGTCTCGATCCCGATCCAGGCCGACATGTACTTTTGATCGATCCCTACGCCTACAATCTCGGAGATCTCTTTTAGAGCGTCCTGACCGTGATATACAGATGCCAAGCTGACGTGAGAGACGTCGATGGTCCTTGGACCTAGCTTTTTAACTTCGGTGAACAGCTCTCTGAGAGGTTCCCTTTTAGGAGAGAGGTCATCAGACCCGTAAAGGAACGCGTCTTCACAATGGAGTATCAGGTCACCTTGCCCTTCTGCGATGTTCACCTTCGCGTCTTCCAGAATTCGAGAGATCGGCCTGTGCCTGGTCTTTCGCATAGTGGGCGAACAAAAAGAACATCCTCGCTGGCATCCTCTCCCGATCTCTACGATCCCTCCTATGGTCGCGCCCCGATTGACCGGTATCTCGTCTGCGGAAACGATCTCGCCGCGGACTTCGTGAGGAACCTCTTTTCCCTCTACTATGTCTCTGCAGATCTGGGGGAAGTCGCGCTCGCCCTCGCCCATGTAGACAAGATCAACGCTGACGTCTTCGCCTCTTACCTCCCAAGATCCATTCCCGCCCACGATGACCTTGGGCTGATACTTTTTGATAAGCGGATGGCCCACAAGCTCCAGGAACTTGGTCCTGTTGAAAGGCGCACCCTTCTTGACCATTTCCTCGATCTCTCGGATGGCGATCTTGCCCATGGGATCGTCATGCGTTATCCCGACGACTTTGGTATCAGGACCTATCGCCTTGTCCAGATGGTCCGGGTGGGCCACTATCACCTCGTCGCGTTTGAATCCTGACTCCAAGAGTGCGGCTTCAACTTTCCGCATTCCACAAGGCGCTAAGGTGGCAGATCCATCGGCCTTCGCCTCGACTGGTGGGCAGAACAACCACCTGAATATCCTCTCGTTGATCAGCGAAGCTGGAAGTATGGATGCAAACCCCAGCATGACGCCACCATTGTAGTTGCTCATCATGGTGGCATCGCTGGTGAGAACGATCCTTTTGCCTGACATCTGGCCACTTCCTTTAGTCCATCCCAGATAACTGTGTTGAGCCGTGCATCCACAACTCTTTAATACACCTCCATTTCTAGAAAAGAACGTGCGAAAGAAGTCTTTGTCCGAGATCAATGAGCGCATCCGAGATGGCAGCGTCCGAGTGGTAACCGCAGAGGAGATGCCGGATCTTGTAGACGAGCTCGGCACGGATGGAGCCGTGCGCGAAGTGGACGTGGTCACGACAGGGACCTTTGGTGCCATGTGTTCTTCAGGCGTTTTCCTGAACCTTGGCCACAGCGACCCGCCCATAAAAATGGGAAAAACCTGGCTGAACGGCGTTGAAGCCTACGGAGGCATTGCAGCAGTCGATCTGTTCTTGGGTGCAACTCAACCGTCTTTGGATCGTGGGGACGAATACGGTGGCGCTCACGTGATCGAAGATTTGGTTGTGGGAAACGAGGTGGACGTAAAATCTCAAGGCGTCGTCACAGACTGTTATCCCCGGCTCGATATCGAGACTTCACTCCGGCTCGAAGACTTCAACCAGGCCACGATGGTCAATCCCAGAAACGCTTATCAAACATATGCTGCTGCCACCAACACCACGGATAGAACCATTCACACTTACATGGGCACTCTTCTTCCCCGCAGTGGAAACATCTCATTCAACGGAGCTGGAGCGCTAAACCCCATATGTAACGATCCTGATTTCGAGTACATTGGGATCGGGACCCGGATATTCCTATGTGGCTCTCAAGGTTACATAATCGGTTCGGGAACACAGCACCACCCCCAAAGTGGCTTTTCCAACCTGATGGTAAAAGGCGACCTGAAAGAGATGACGAACGATTACCTTAGAGCAGCAACTTTACAGGATTACGGTCCTTCTCTTTATGTCGGCATAGGCGTACCGATCCCCGTCTTGAACGAGAATATCGCCAAAAAGACCGCAATCAGGGACAAAGACATAACGACCGAGATTTACGACTACGGCGTTCCAAGAAGGGCTCGCCCGGCCTTAAAAGCGGTAAACTACGAAGAGCTATACTCAGGCGTTGTGGAGATAAATGGAAAAGAGGTGAAAGCCTCATCGCTTTCGAGTCGCTACGTTGCAAGAAAGATTGCCTGTGCTCTTCGCGACCAGATCCTTCAAAGCGAGTTCTTCCTCTCCGCGCCTGTGGAGCCTTTGACCCTTGAGGGCAAAAACGAGCCCATGAGACAGACCAAAGAGTATCCTTTGGTTGGGGACGTCATGGGCCGAGATGTGACGACAGTCCATGCCGACATCGGAATAGATGAAGCGGCCCAGATAATTGTTGGCAGCACCTTTGATCACCTGCCGATCGTATCCGATGAAGAGAAGATCATAGGAATTGTGACGGCTTGGGACATATCCAAGGCAGTAGCCAACGGCCACGTTTCCAAGGTTTCTGGCATAATGACCAAGAAAGTCTTCATAGCGAGCCCCGAAGAGCCTTTGGAACTGGTTGCAAGAAAGCTGGATCATCACAAAATATCGGCTCTGCCAGTGGTCGACAAAGAGGACCACGTAATCGGGATGGTAACCACCGATCACTTAAGCAGGCTCTTTAGAAGGAGGCGGTCTGATTGAAACTTATGCTCCAGGTGGATCCAGATATCATTCGCCAGCCCGTGATCGCATCCGTCATCTTGGAGACTGAAGCGCTCATCAACATAGAGCGGGCAAAAGTGGATGCTGTCACTGGCGAGATTTTGGTGGGCGTATCTCAAGACAAATGCATTGAAGTGAAGAAGGCCTTTGAGAAGAGGGGTGTCAAAGTCTTCATCCTGGAGATGCCGGTGATAAAAGACGACGACGAGTGCGTTCACTGCGGGGCCTGTATCGCGATATGTCCTACTGAAACTTTCAGATTCGAAGATTCTTTAGTGGTGGCAGATTCGAGCAAGTGCGTTCAATGTGGGGCTTGTATAACGGCATGTCCCCAGCGGGCTCTCAAGCTGGCCTTGAAATGATGTATTAGTCGAGAACCAGTTATCGTCAAGAACCAATTGGATGAAACTAATTGGTTCTCGCCAGAATTCGTTCAATCGGATTTTCCATGAAAATGGACTGAACATGGGTTCGGTACATGTCGATTTTCATATTTTGGGCATGAGTCTATGAGCCATGGGTGTTTGAGTATCTCTAAGTCTCATGCATATCGATTCCCGTCTTATCAAAGCGTTTAGCCCGAGGGACAAAGCACGCACAGGACCTTACAGAGATCCTCGTCCAAATCCTTGAGCGACTTCCTCAGCTTCTCGTCCTTCATCCTCTCGTTTAGGTAACTGAGTCTCATCACCACATCTTCTATATTGGAACTTGCTTCTTCGCGACCTGCCCTTGTGGTAGAATAGTATATCTCGCTATGATCTCTGCCCGCCTCGATGCCGAAGAAGTCGTAAGATTGAAGCCCCTTAAACTCCAGGATTACGGGTTTGTAGGTTTTACGCAGTCGGGGTGTGTAGAAATCTTCTATCATTTTCCTCAAAAGTTTGTGGTTGATATATCCAAGGTCGGTTCTGAGATATCCCTGTCCATGGATGTACCTCGAATAGTAAGCGTTGTATCTCAAGGTGGAGGTGAGGTCAGATATCATCTTTAGCCTGAAATCCCAATCTTCTCGAAAGTCCCCGGAGACCTCACTCAATATGTGCCTTGCCTCTACGATCAGGCCGTTGTGAAATTTGATTATGACTTGATCAACACTGGCCCTTTCTTCTCTGATCGTGACATCTTCGACGTCCCAGCCAAAGGCCTCTTTAGCGGCCTCTTTCGAGCTGCCAAGAGAATCAAAATGTCGCAGCACCTCCAGCAGATCGCCCATCGTTTCCATCTCTAAGGGGTTTGTTCCCGATTGGGATAAATGTTTTGTCGTATTTCGGCTCGTTTGAAGATGCAAAGTGCGTTTGTCATCATCAGTCTCCATTTCGATCTTGATGCCGTCATAGTTTTTTTATATATCTTCGCCACTAGTAGATAAGGGTGTTAAGATGATAGAACTAACAGATTCCGCAGTAGAGGTGCTGGCGGCGAGCCAAACAGAGGGCAAAGTGATCAAGGTTTACAAAACCAGTATGCCAGATGAGCCACCCATCTACGCCATAGGCCTTGCGCCGTCACAGGAGAAAGATGTGATCTTCGAGAGCAAAGGAATCGAGATCCATATGAGTCCTATGGACGCCGACGATATGCAAGTTGCCGTGGTCGACTACATAAACGACGAGAAAGGCCGAGGTTTCATGATTTATGCGGGTCAGCCCGATCGTTGCGGCTCGCTCAGCTGTGATGGGTGCGGTAACGATAGCTGTAACGGATGATTTTCCATCTCCTTAAAGGAAAAAGGCCCCTACTGCTTGATCGAAGTTGGTCTGAAAACCGAATATCCCAATTTATCGACCTTTTTGGTTTTTAGGCCATCAGTAAGACCAGGAGCGCCCCTGTGACTATTAGGGATAGGGCGATCGCCGTTCTCACGAACTTCAAGGCTGAAGAGATGTCGGAGGGAATCGGATCTTTGCCATCCCCCACGATGTATACCCCAGGCTTTTCCAATCTGACTCCCAAAGCTCCGGCAGCTGCCGCCATGGGCCATCCAGAGTTTGGACTTGGCGGGTTTGCCCTATCTTTGAGCGCAGTTTTCAGGATCTTGCCTGCTCGTCTTGGCATAGAGATCGCCATGATCGGAAGGCTCAGCCTTGCTGGAATCCAGTTTGCCAGATCGTCCAGGTTGGCAGATGCCCATCCCAAATCCTTCAGCTCTTCAGTCTTGTATCCTAACATGCTGTCGAGCGTGTTTATGGCCTTGTAGGCAAGGGCCGCCTCTACTCCCAGGCCCAAAGGTGCGAATATCAGATAATAAAAGAGCGGCGAGACGACGGTGTCCACGTAGTTTTCTGATAGTGACTCTATCACCGCAGAAGATGCTTGTGATTTGGACAGATGACCAGGATCCCGACTGACCAACGCTGGAAGCATCGTCTTTGCGCCATCTGGATCTTCTTCGATCATTCTTCCTATCTGGGCCGAGGTTTCCAAGAGACATCTGATGGCGATCGTCGACTTGAGAAGGTAGGCCGAAACGAAAAGTCCAAGGATCAGTCCAAAGATCGGAACGATTCTTGCAGCCTCGATCAACAGATGACCTGCAATCACGGCAGAAGATATCACGAGAAACGCGATTCCAATCCCGCAAATTCGCGAAGGGCTCGCTCTCTTTCGCAGAGTCGCGATCATCTTTCCCATCACGACCACGGGATGAAACTTGGCGGGAGGCTCACCCAAGATCAGGTCTATTGCCACGGCGAGAAGTAAAATCGCCAATGCCCAATGGACTTGGAGCAATTGAAGAGATTGAAGAGATTGAATCGTCAGAGCCATTTTGTCACCTCTTTCCAGGCGATAGAGACGTCTTCGCCTTGGACAAGCGCTTCTATCACGGCTTTTGCAACCTCTTCTCTGTGAACTACAAAGCAGCCTTCACAACACCATTCGCCATCCACAAAACGCCCTCCAGTCCTTTCGTCTTCGCATGGATAGAATGGACAAAAACATAAGGTGCAGTCCTGATCTGGAAAATGGCAAGGGTATCTGTCACAACTTAACCTTTGCATCCAAGCACCCTTCCCAAAGCTCCCACCAGACGCTTGTTTTCTTCTCGGTCTCTGACGGCAAACCTGATGTATTCGTCACCTAACCCTGAGAACGAGACGCAATCTCTCACCAGCACCTTTTCGGCCACCATTCGCTCCGTCATCTCGGTTGACGTGAACCCTGTGCCGCTCACCTTGGCCAGTATGAAGTTGACTGTGCTCTCAACTGGATCGAGGCCCAGTTGCCTCAGCTCATTGGTCAGCCAGAAAAGCTCCTCACCTATTTTCTTTCTGCTCTTTTCGAGGTGATCTTCCTGGCCCAAGAGATAGGCTCCCGCCGCCGAGGCAAGAGAGCCTATGCTCCATGGAAGGCGAGTCTGGTTCATCACCTCGGCCATCTCTTTTCCGGCAACGCCAAACCCAAGCCTTAAACCCGGTACTCCAAACGATTTGGTAAGTGATCTTGTCACAAAGAGCCGCACCATCTTGGGGGCAAGCTGGGTTACGCTCTCTTTGGGATCGGATAGTTCTATGAACGCTTCGTCCACGAGGAGAAAAGTTTCCTGTCGTTCGCATCTCTTGGCTAGCTTTTCTATCTGTGACTTGGCAAGCAAAGTTCCTGTAGGGTTGTTGGGATTGCAGACAAACACCGCTTTGACATCCTGAAGGGTTGCGTCGTCCAGGAATTCGTCGGGATCTTTTGGATGAAATATCCCGCCATCGAGCCTTTCTATCCGAGCTCCAAAGAGCCTAGACTGGGTTTCGTACTCGCCGAAGGTGGGGTTCAGAATAGCCACTCCGTCTCCGTCTTCGATGAGCACTTCTGCAAAGAGCCTGAACAATTCTGAAGAGCCATTGCCAGGGACGACGTTTTCTATAGGCACCCCTGCGAACTTTGCCGCAGCCGTTCTGAATTCGACGTAATCGTTATCTGGATAGTGACATACCGTCTTCATCTCTCGCGCAATCAATTCCTCTAGAGGGGGAGATCCCAAAGGGTTTATGTTGGCGCTGAAGTCCAGCAAATCACTCTGATCAATCTCCATCTCTGAGGCGATCTTCCTTACCCGACCGCCGTGATGGCAAGCCTTGGCAGAAGCAAAACTCGTTCTGATGTTCTGTATCATGGATCGGTTCCCCCTCACAAGCCTTTTTACATTTCAAGCTGGCGGACTGTCCTCAACCTAAATGGATCTTTCTCAATCCACATGGATGCCACATAATAAACGCGTAACCATTCATGTTCGCACCTCAAAAACCGAGGTACGCCTTCAGAAACTTAAATAGATACGTATTAATTGAAAAATTTGCTGAATAATATGCTCATTATACTAAATCGTAATCCGAAAGGGTTTTATGTTCTATGGGCGACTACCGAGCAAACCAGAGTATGGAAGGAGGTCAAGCATGGGTAAGAGCAGTTTTGCTGTCGAGGACATGCAGAATGTCCAGATTAAAATCGGCAAGATAGCAAAGGTGGTGGAGGTGTGGGATCCGCCCATGGGTCCTTTCCCCTATCCTACCATCGCTGCTCTCCGAGACAGGGACTTCAAGATCATGAACAGGTACAAGGGGTTCTGTTCACCAATTTGTGATAGGTGTACCCTTTATACCTATGGCCCCTGTGACTTGACCGGTGACAAGCTTGGCCCCATCAGGAAGACGGATGTCAGCTTCAATCCGACCAACATTAAACAGAAAATTAGGGTGAAGAAGTAAGGTGATTGAGATGGCAGTCGACACTACCAAGAATGCGGTTCCCTTCGAGATGGCCCAGATTCCAGGGCCCGAGATGGCCAAGGCCTACAACACCAAAGTCATTGGCGCTATAATCAAGAAGGCCAAGAGGCCTCTTTTGGTCGTTGGAGCAGAGTTCTTCGAAGATCCCGTGATGTTCGACAAGGCGATCGAGATCGGCAAGACCGGTGTTCCCATTGCAGCAACGGCTCATTCCATAAAGGGGTTCATCGAGAGGGGCTACACCGACAACGTTCACATGATCGGACTTCACCCGCTGACCAACTACCTCCGGTTCGAGGACTGGGATGGCCTTGATGGCAACGGCCAGTACGATGCGGTAATCTTCGCGGGGATTTTCTATAAATTCTCCAGCGCCATGTTCTCGGCTTTGAAGAATTTCAACAGAAACATCAAGAGGATCTCCATCGACAGGTACTATCACGTCAACGCCAACATGACCTTCGGCAACCTGGCATTCGACCAGGATGCTTACCACGAGGCGGTCGACGAGGTAATTGGAATACTGAAAAAGTAAGTTATTATTTTTTCTTTTTAGGAAAAAGGAGATGTAGAAATGGCAGAAAATATCGAACTGGACATGTCCCCCATGTACGAGGGGGAGCGCATCAGGAAAGGTGACATCTGGGTAGAGATGGGCGGCCCCAAGGCAGACGGGTTCGAGCTCTCTGTTGCAGTGGGAATGGACGAGATCGAGGACGGCAAGGTCACCATCAAGGGACCTGACCTGGGCGATATCGAGGAAGGTAGCACTATCCCCTTCGGCATGATCTTCAAAGTTGCCGGCGAGCTCATCGAGCCCGACCTCGAAGCCATCATCGAGAGGAGAAACCACGGTCTGATCTCTTACGTCCACGGTCTTATGCATCTGAACCAGAGAGATGCCGTCTGGATGAGGGCTGGACTAGACCTCAAGAAGGCAGGTGTAACCTCCTTTGAACAGATCTTTAAGAACGTCATGGTCCTTTACAAGGCCGAGATGCCATTCATCGAGAAGATAGAAGCAGTCGTACTGACCTCACCCGAGGCAGTGACCGAGGGACTGGGCGAAGCTCACACCAAGTATGGTGCCAGAGACGAGCGTGCCAAGGGCCTTCACGATGAGGATGTCGACGTATTCTACGGATGCACTCTCTGTCAGGCTTTTGCACCCACCAGTGCTTGCTGTGTCACCCCTGAGAGACCCTCTCTGTGTGGTGCTATCACCTGGTTCGACGGCAGGGCCGCCGCCAAGGTAGACCCCGAAGGACCTCAGTTCCCCATACCCAAAGAAGGTCTGATCGACGAGATTAAGGGCGAGTACGAGTCCATCAACAGTATGGCTGAAGCGAAATCCGGCGGCGAGTACAACAGGATGGCCCTGTACACATTCTTCGATGCACCCCACACCTCTTGTGGATGTTTCGAGACCATCGGATTCTACCTGCCTGAGGTTGACGGAATAGGCATCGTAGACCGTGACTTCAGAAACCCCACGCCCAACGGACTTCCATTCTCAACCATGGCAGGCCAGGCTGGCGGCGGCAAGCAGACAGTCGGTTTCCTGGGCATGGGAATTCTGTACTACTTCTCTGCCAAGTTCTTACAGGCCGACGGTGGCTGGAGAAGGATCGTTTGGATGCCAAGCCATCTCAAGGAAAGAGTAAAGGAAGGCATCGACGAGGACATGTTCGACAAGATCGCCACCGAGAAGGAGGCGCCGGACGTGAACTCACTTAAGAAGTTCCTGCTCAGCGTAGACCACCCTGTTGTCGAAGGTGTCGTAAGGCCTGTCGACGACAAGGCAGTCACCGAAGGCTGGACTATAGAAGACCCCTCCGAATTCGAGGACGATGTAATTGCCTTCATCGAAGAATCTGGCGGCGACATCGACGTCGATGCGATAAAGGAGAAACTCCTGATGAGCGAAGGTCAGTTCATGCAGGTTATTGAGTACCTGCAGGACGAAGGCATTCTGGAGTAAAAACTTATATTAGCTCACTTGATATTATGGGTGTAGGAGGTTATAAGAATGGCCAAGAAACTGAGCCTTAAGTTGAAGAAGAAGGAACCTGAAGCCGCACCTGCAGCAGCACCCGCTGCAGCAGGGGCAGCACCCGCATTCGCAATGCCCGCCGCAGGCGGCTCTGCTGGATCCATCAAGCTGGTGCTGAAGGACGCCAAGGTCAATATCGAAAAGGTGACGCTCGCAAAGTGAGCATCCTCACCTTTTTCCTTTAGTATATTTTAGAGTGGTAGAGGGAGATATTATGGCTAAGAAATTGAGCCTTAAGTTGAAGAAGAAAGAACCTGCAGCGGCACCTGCAGCAGCAGGCGCAGCACCTGCAGCACCCATGTTCGCCGCACCTTCCGGTGGCGCTGGAGGCATCGTCTTAGAGCTAAGAGGTGCTGACATCAACATCAAAGAGGTCGTCATAAAGCCCGCAGGAGCAGTGAAGGCGACCAAGAAGGGCAAGAAGAAGTGAGGTGGGTGAACTTTCCTCTAGGAAGATTATTGCCGAGTATTCCTGCAAAGGGGCTACTTAGAGCGGTCTTAGTTGAGATCACTAGGCATGATTTTCCACACTATGAGGATGTAAACCTGCTTAGTCTGGTGGGCGATCTTTAGATCTGCCTTCCAGATGTATTCTCCTGTTGCCGCCCGAGTGGGAACTGACGTTTGAGGAGGGAGACACGAAATGTATTTGAAGGGCGCAAAATTCCTCGCCGTTGAAATTGATGTCGAGTTGGACGTCGGCATCAGCAGGGGCTTTGTAGGATCTGTTTTCGCCCGTTCCGTCTTAAAAGAAGACCTCCAATCACTTCCTCATCACGGGCCTGCTCTTATCGGTGGCAGTTTATCAAGGATTATTTGGCCTATGGGGAGATCAATATGGGAGAGAAGAAGAACGTAAATTTGTCCGACTTAAATAAATCATTAGCGGATATGAACGTTAAGTCCCTCGAAGGGGTTACCATCGAGGGCGATATAGAGCTGGAGATTGAAACTGGAGCTGGTGGCGGCGTTGGCCCTCTTTTTGCTTACTACTTCGGCGGAGAGGTCGCAAAAGTCGCAGTTCAGCTCGTCAACATGGCAAAGGCATTTGGCTATCCCGTCGAAAGTCTGCTTCAGCCTGTTGCCATGGCACAGGCAATTTCGCCTGCACCTGCAGACCTGACAAAGGCTGCGCCAGCAATCCCTGCGTTCAAGATACCTAACACTCTGAAGACTGCCAAGTTCGAGGTTGGCGCCGACAAGACCTGGAAGACTCAAATCCAAGAGGTCCAGCTCGGAGCAACCAAGGCAGATGGTGGTTCAAGGGGTCACGTCATAAAGATCGGCGGCGAGAAGGCGTTGCCATTCTTCTACGACGCAGCGATGCCAAACCGACCCGTGGTCACTGTGGACGTTTTCGACATGCCTATCGGCATGGCAAAAGCCGTCAAGATGCACTACGAAGACGTCATGGAAGATCCTGCCGATTGGGCTAAGAAGGCCGTCAAAGAGTTTGGCGCCGACTTGGTAACCACTCACCTGATCAGCACCGATCCTCTGATCAAGGACACCTCCGCCAAAGAAGCAGTCAAGGTTGTAGAAGATGTCCTTCAAGCAGTTGACGTTCCCATCTGTATCGGTGGCAGCGGCAACCCAGAAAAGGACGCAGAAGTCCTGACCAAAGCCTCAGAAGTGGCCCAGGGTGAGCGCGCTCTCATTGCCAGTGCCAGCTTGAACTTGGACTGGGAAGCCATCGGCAAATCCTGTGCAGAGAACAACAACGTCTGTCTGGCCTGGACTCAGCTCGAGATCAACGCCCAAAAGGAGCTTGACAGAAAGCTGATGAAGGTTGCAGGAGTTCCAAGAGACTCCATCGTCATGGACCCAACCACCGCAGCACTCGCTTACGGTATGGACTTCGCCTACTCCAACATGGAGAGAATCAGACTGGGCGGTCTCAAAGGCGATGAAGAGCTGAACTTCCCGATGTCTTCTGGTACCACTAACGCTTGGGGAGTTAGGGAAGCCTGGATGGTAAAATCACCGAACAACGAAGACTCTGACTGGGGAGACCGGATGCTCAGAGGCCCCTTGTGGGAGATCATAACTGGATTCTCGCTGGCCGTCGCTGGTGTCGATTTGTTCATGATGATGAACCCCATCGCTGTGGCTTACTTGCAGGAGATCACCCAGTCTCTGATGGGCCTCATCAAGGCTGAGACACCGGACACCACCAACTGGATAGGAATGGGGGTCTGATACCAATGAAGGAAAACAGTCCGCTTAATCTTTATAAGTTCCTGCCCCAGACCAACTGCGGCGAATGTGGTGAGGCGACCTGTATGGCTTTTGCCGCAGGCCTGATCGCCAGAGAGAGGACCGTTGACGAGTGCAAGCCGCTCTTCGACCCAAAGAAGCAGAAGAAGTACGCCAAGAAGCTGGCCAGCCTCAAAGATACCATCGCTCCCGAGGTTGCTTTGATCTACGCTGGAACCGGCGACCAGCAGGTCAAGATCGGTGGCGAAGATATCATGTACCGCCACCAGATGACCTTCTTCAACTGGCCTCCATTTGCTTATGATGTGACTGACGACATGGAAGAGGCCGCTCTCGTAGAGAGGGTCAAGGCCATTGCCGAGTGGAGAAAGTTCTACATTGGCAACTGGGAAAGCGTGGAGATGATCGCAGTCAGGGGCGTCACCGGCGATGCTGACAAGTTCGCAAAGTGCGTCAAGAAGGTCCAAGAGACCACCAAAAAGCCCTTGATTCTCTGCTCTTTCGACCCCAAGGTCCTGAAGGCCGGTCTGGAAGTGGCCGCTGAAAACAGGCCCATCATCTATGCCGCCAACAAGGACAACTGGAAAGAAGTAGCTCAGCTGGCTTATGACTACAAGGTCCCCGTCACAGTGAGCGTTCCTTTCGACCTGGACGGTCTTAAGGGCATGGCCCAGACCTTCCGAGAGATGGGAATCGAGGACGTTATAGTTGATCCAGGCTTTGCGCCAAATGGTGAAAAGCTGCAGGAGACACTTCAGAACTTCATAAAGCTCAGAAGAGCTGCCACCGAAGAGAGCCAGAAGGACTTCAACTTCCCGGTCATGGCTCTGCCAATCACTGCTTGGGCCACCTCTGATGACCCTGTAAGAGCGTCCTACTGGGAGAGCCTCCTTACCTCGACCTTCGTCTGTCGTGGTGCGGACATAATGATCAAGCACTGCATCGAGCCACACGGCGTCATGGTGGACATGCACCAGAGGTTCAACATCTACACAGATCCCAGAACTCCAGTGCAGGTCAAGCCCGGCGCTCACAAAGTTGGCAAGCCAGACGACAATTCACCGATATTCATCACCACCAACTTCGCCCTGACCTACTACACAGTAGAGTCTGACCTTGCGTCCAACGGCATCGACGCTTACTTGGTCGCGGTCAATACCGATGGAATCGGCGTACAGGCTTCTGTGGCTGGCGGACAGATCACCCCTGGTAAGATCAAAGAGATCCTAGACGAAGAAGGCCTCATACCCGAGAAGAGAGGCAACAACGCCATCGTCCTTCCAGGAATGTGTGCTAAGTTCACCGGCGAAATCGATGAGCTGTACGGATACAAGGCTGTGGCAATGGCAGGTCCCGAAGACTCTGGTCGTATCCCAGGTTGGATGGAGAAGAACTGGCCACCAAAGTCTAAGTAAATTCGAATATTGTGCCCACTTAAAGGGCACAATTTCTATTATTTTTACGATAAAAACAGCAGAATGCCCGTGATTTTAGTTGGGTGGGTAGTCACTCTAGTTCTTCGGGCTCACCAGGAGCCAATAGCAGCTCTTTGAAAAGGAGTATCTCAATCACCTGGGCTACATAATGCCTCTGTTGATATCTTTGGATATCCTCGTTCATCTTAAGCTCGCTTTCTATCTGGACTCTGATAAGAGCAAGCCTCA
>CAZXBV010000001.1:20475-32753 GCA_964639155.1 uncultured Methanotrichaceae archaeon | reverse complement strand
GTCGCCGTCACCTTGCTTGCGGGTGCAGGTGTTGCAGGTCTTGCCATCGGTTTTGCAGCACAAGGCTCTCTATCTAACGTCATATCTGGAATTTTCCTTGCAGTTTTTCATCCTTTCCGAGTAGGCGACTACATCGACTTTAACGGGGAATATGGCCAGATAGAAGACCTTACCCTGAGGCATACAGTAATCGAAGTGTGGGACGGTCGTCGGATAATTGTCCCAAACAGCGCCATGAATGATCAAGCCATAATCAACTGGACCATAAGGGATCCCGAAATAACCTGGACTGTGAACATCGGGATCGCATATACTGCAAGCATCGACAAGGCTAGGGAGATCATACTGGACGTGGCAAAGAGGCATCCATTGGTCCTGAAAACTCGAGAAATAACCGTCAGGGTAACTGAGCTTGGCGATTTTGCAGTGAACATGAGGCTTTACATCCATGTGATGTCGCGAGATGTGGCATACTCTACAGGGTGTGAGATCATGGAATCCGTCAAGAAAAGGTTCGACAAAGAGGGTATCGAGATACCTTACCCCTACAGAAACATCATCATCCAAAATCCTCAAGGAGGATCCGGTCCCGAAAACGAGGAGAATCAGGCCTCTTAAGGTCTATTCTCCATTCACCCACTTACGCGCCTTCCCTCCCCCTATTTTTCTTTTGATTATGTCTTAGACTGTATGATCCTCCGGAGCGGTTTTATCTCGCGTTTCTTGGCGCATATGGGCGCCACCTGGTCGATCCACTGGCGCCAGGGCGCAAGTAGACCTAATCGTTCAGCAATCAGATCTAAAGTTTTGTCTGGCTCGGATACCCTATCCATCTTGTTGGCGGCCACGGCCACGTCCAGACCTAGATCATGGAGAAAATCGAATAACTCCAGATCGAGGGGAATCTCGTCGCGCAACTCCCATCTATCTACAATTTCCAGAAAAGAAGATGCGTCGATCACCTCGATGGCTAGGGTTATATTCGGTTGATTATCCTCAAAATAATGGACTATGAAGTCTTTGGTCTCATCTTGTATTTTCTTTGGCAACCCCTTCATGTAACCGTAACCTGGCATATCCACGTACGTAATCTTCCCAATATTGACTTTTGTGGGACGGATAGTTACCCCTGGTCTCCGTCCGATTCTCACTTTTTTTCCGGTGAGCTGAGTGAAGAGGGTGGACTTGCCCACATTTGATCTGCCTATAAGGACTATCTCTTTGTTCATGAATGTCCACTTGTGGAACTTACGTCCACAAAACCATTTCTGTTCAGAAAGCTCTTGATCCAGAGACACACTACTCGTCCTCGTCTCTATGAACCACTAAAAAAAGAGGCTTATCGCCACCTAGCACACGTCCCCGTTAAGATAAATACTATCGGGGTGAATTGGCCGGACAGTTGCCGATCTCGATCGGCTCAACTCGGAGGCGATTTGTGGTGGATAGATCTGATGTCGGAAATCTGGTAGGAATAGACGACATAGCCGTCTACGTACCCAGGCTCTTCATCTCAGCTGTGAAAGAGTTTGCATCTTCCAGGGGAATCGAGCCTGGAAAGCTGACGAAAGGAATAGGGGTGGAGAATATGGCAGTCCCTGATTTCCACGAAGATGCTGCCACAATGGCGGCCATGTCGGTCTTGGAACTCATGAAGAGAAACGAACTGAGGCCAGATCAAGTGGGACGAATCTACGTGGGGACCGAATCTGGGGTAGACGAATCGAAGGCCATCGGAACTTACGTCATCGGGATGCTCGAAAAAGTCTATGGCAAGGGACGTTTCCAGGAATGCTCCACTGTAGAGTTCAAGTTTGCCTGCATCGGCGCCACTCACGCCCTCGAAAATGTCGCCTATTGGCTCAAATCACAGGATTGGTGTAACTTTGGCCAAGGGAATGACGAAGGCTCAGACTCAGATATTTGCGATGATATGGTTGGAATCGTTGTGGCCTCGGACATAGCCAGATACGATCTTAAGTCACCGGGCGAGTACACGCAAGGTGCAGGCTCCGTCTCGCTCCTGATCAAAAAGAACCCGCGCCTGATCGCTTTTGATCCTGCCATGGGCGTTTTCACCAAAGACGAAAACGACTTTTTCAGGCCTATCGGCATGAAAACCGCCGTGGTCGACGGAAAATATAGCAACCTCTGTTACCTTTCAGCCATGGAAGGTGCCTTTGAATCCTACAAGAAACGGGCCCTGAATCGGAAGATGATCTGCCCAAAAGAGGATGAATGCGTCACCGATTACTTGTCTCACATAATCTTTCACATACCTTATCCGAGGATGGCAGAGTACGCTTCAGCTGCCCTCTTCAGAAAGGAATGGGGTGAGCTGTCCCGGTGGAACGCTATCGAAGAAGAGATCGGAAAAGAGCCTATCCCAAAAGACTTCGAAGGCGATGGGGAATTTTTCAGAGCCAAAAACGATTACAATCGGAGGTTTTCGAAGACAAGAGCATTTCTGGAAGCTTACGAAAAGAAAGTCAAGCCGTCCACCATCATCTCCGCCCATATCGGAAACATCTACACCGGATCCATCTATCTTGGCCTTGCCAGCCTCTTTGAAGAGCGCAAACTATTTTCCGGCGAACGGGTGGGATTTGGCTCTTACGGAAGCGGTTGCTCTGCTATATTCTTCAGTGGGGTTGTCCAACCTGGCATAGAATCTCTTCAGACTGGCGGCTTGAAAAGGAGGCTCGATGCGAGGACTGAGACGAGCCTGAAAGATTACGAGCTGCTTCACGAAGGCGAAAGAAAAGAAAGCGTGATCGTGCCCTCAAAGGAGTTCGCCTTGATCAAAATCGATCAAGACGGGTATCGGCATTATGACTTTGTGGACTGAGAACCGAGCCGGTCTCAGGACAAAAACCCGACATGTATATAGGCCAACGGTGTCATCTTCCCACCGCGCCGACGGATGACTTTAAGGATATCCTCTATAGCCGAAAACCAATTAGATTGAACTAATTGGTTCTCGCAAGATTAGTGCTTAACGACACGAATAGGCCAAACGACTGAGAGAATCGAGCCCGAGGGCGCCAATGCCAAAAGCCCTTTCCAGAGAGATGATGGACGATGAAGCTGAGATCTTGCACAAAAAGATACAAGAAAGACACGCATCGAGCGGTCTCTCCTGAAGAGACCTTGTCTCGCATAGAATCCAAGATGGAGATCGCAGGGATTACCAGGGTCGCGGACATAACCAACTTAGATCGAGTAGGGATCCCAGTATTTTCCAGCATCAGGCCCGCAGCCGAAAAGGGTGCCATCTCCGTCTACAACGGCAAAGGTGCAACCCCCGCCGAAGCCAAAGTCTCGGCCATGATGGAAGGGATCGAAAGATACTCGGCCGAAGTCCAAGACCAAGATCTGATGATCTCTGCCTATTCCAAGATCAAAGAAGATTACAACGTCCTCGATCCCCGCGACCTGATCTTACCTTCTGATTCCGACCCTGATGCCGAAATCCCCTGGGTTGAAGGCTGGGATCTTATGAACGATGAGGCGATCTTCGTTCCAGCAAGCGCAGTCTTCCATCCTTTGCCCAAAGAGTACCACCAGCTCATGAGGACTAATACCAACGGCCTTGCCTCTGGAAACGAGCTGGAAGAGGCCGTATTCCATGGTCTATCCGAGGTGGTGGAAAGAGACGCGTGGTCCCTTGTCGAGGCGACCCGAAACACCGGTCCTCAAGTCACCGATGTGAACACTGGCCTCGCCGCTGAACTTTTGGAGAAGTTCGCGTCAGCAGAGGTCGAGGTTCGGATCAAAGACATAACCAGTGACGTTGGCGTGCCCACTATAGCGGCAGTCTCAGACGACATCAAGCTGAAAGATCCTGCGCTTCTCACAATTGGGATGGGGACCCATACCAGCGCCGAAGTTGCAGTTCTCCGAGCACTTACCGAAGTTGCCCAAAGCAGGCTGACCCAGATTCACGGCGCCAGAGAAGACACGACTACCGCCGACTTTAGGCGCCAGATCGGTTATGACCGGACAAAGAGGATGAACAAACACTGGTTTGGTGAGGCCGACGATGATAGAGCGTTCCCAAAGATCGCATCTCACGACAGCGACGACTTCCTCGATGACGTAAATTACGTCCTTAAGAGGCTTGAAGATGGCGGGATGAAACGGGCGATAGTTTTCGATCTCACCAGAGAAGAGATCGGTGTGCCCGTGGTGAGGGTGATCGTCCCCGGACTTGAGTTCTATGCTCTGGACGGAGATAGAAGAGGCCAACGGTGCAAAGATGAGATCAAGAAAAATCGTCGTCTTTCTCGGTCCCAGTCTCGATAGAGATGCCGCCCAGGAGATTCTGGAGGCCGACTACAGGCCGCCTGCGAAGAGGGGCGACGTCTTCAAGGTTGCAAAAGATGGCGCAAAGATAATTGGGCTCATCGATGGCGTCTTCTTCCAGGATAGCGCAGTGGCGCATAAAGAAGTGCTCCACGTTCTGGAGATGGGTGCAAAGGTGATAGGTGCTTCCAGCATGGGGGCACTTCGGGCATCTGAGCTTTATCCTTACGGAATGGAAGGCGTCGGCCGGATATATGAGTGCTACAAGGACGGAACGCTCATATCAGATGACGAAGTGGCTTTGATCTTCGATCCGATATCTTTCAAGCCACTCTCTGAGCCTCTCGTCAACATAAGGTACCATCTCGATAAGGCGAAAGATGAGGGAATCTTCAGCGAAGACGCCTGCAAGAAGGTTTTAGATGCGGCCATCCAACTCTATTTTCCCCAAAGAACCTACAGCCGGATACTGGACGACGCTGGACTGGACGCCCTTTCAAGAAACGCTTTCTTGGAGCTGGTCCAAAAAGAGAAGAACGACTTGAAGAGAAAAGACGCCGTCATGGCATTGGAGAAAATAAAAGAAATGGCGGGATCACTATGATGGTCAAGCTGAGGACATTTGCCAGGTTCAGAGACCTTTTGGGAAAGGAGTTGGATCTCAACATAGGAGAAGGTGCTAAGGTTTCAGACCTTTTGGATGCGCTCCTCCCAAGATCCCAGGACCTCCAAGACCTGATATTCGAAAGTTCAGGCGATGTTAAAGAGGACGTGAACGTGTTGGTCAACGGAAGGCACATAGAGTCCCTGGAAAATGGGGTCGAGACCCGACTTATCGATGGCGACGAAGTGGCCCTTTTTCCAGCGGTAGTTGGCGGCTGAGGTTGGTGACGGTGGTTGAAGTTTGCTATGTTCAGCGAAAAAGAGCTTGAACGATACGATCGGCAGATCCGGATATTCGGAAAAAGAGGTCAAAGTCGGATCAAGAGAGGAACTGCATTCATCGCCGGAGCTGGGGGTTTAGGTTCTGCAGTGTCCATGTACCTTGCAGCGGCAGGCGTGGGCCGTTTGATGATAGCGGACGCAGACTTCGTCGAGATTAGCAACCTCAACAGGCAGATCCTTCACAATAACAGCTCTTTGGGACTTTCCAAAGTTCGGTCTGCAGAAAAGACGCTCCAAGACCTAAACCCCGAGATCAAGGTAGAAGCGATCCAAGAGTTTATCAGTGAAGAGAACGTGATGGAATTGACGAAAGGTGCAGTCCTCATAGTTGATGCACTAGACAACTTTTCTGCTAGATATCTGCTCAACAAGGTGGCTTTGAAAAGGAACGTTCCCCTCTTCCACGGTGCCATATCGGGGTTTGATGGCCAGGCGACCACCATAATCCCAGGAAAGACCGCGTGTTTGAGATGCGTCTTTCCTCGGGCACCGCCAAAGAAAACTTCTCCTGCTCTTGGCGCTACCTGCGGCGTGATCGGCTCGATTCAGGCTTTGGAAGTTTTGAAGTACCTCTGCGGCGAAGGTGAGCTTTTGGAAAACAGGCTCTTAATCTGGGACGGCATTCGGTCCGAGACTGACGAGATTGCCATCGAGAGAAACCCAGAATGTTCTGATTGCAGATCTCTGGCTAAGTTTAAGTAGAAATGCGCCGAAAAGGTGGTCATGGAAATTTCTGGGAGTTCTGGCGCGGCTGCTGCGAGCAAGGGTGAAGCTCTCCTCCTCTTGGGATGCCCCGAAGTTCCCGTCCAGACCAGCGTTGCCCTCTACCTTTGTTATCGACTCGAAAAGGTCGGGATCAAGGTCACGGTTGCAGGAACCGGGGCTGCACTCAAGCTTATGAAGTTCGCCGATCCTGAAGGCCATTACTTAGGCGAGACCGTAAACTTGGATCTGTGCATCGGAGACATTGTAGAGGGACGACGAGACTTCGATCTTTGTTTTGCCTTTGCCCACAGTGACGCTGGGATAACTTATGCAGGCACCATGAGCCACATATCCCATGCTAAGCTATTCCTTCTGATCTTTGGAAGGGGGGCTGAGGAGCTAGCCCAGATCGTCGACTTCGAGTGCGAAAAGCTGGTTGCAAAAGCGGTTCACAATCCCATGCCTTTGAAAAAACACATAGATGAGGTGATCAATTGGGTTGCATCGAGAACCTGAAGTACGAAATTATGCTCTCCAAATGTACCTTCAAAGAGGCTGCCGAGTTCATCAAAAAGGAGGTCAAAGAGGTACATGAAGTCCCTCCAGGATACCGGCTATTTGACATCTTTGTAATTGGCCCACCACCCATATTCATAGGAATTGATGGGGATATGTTGATGTTCCCTTACACCAAACCCTGTTATGGGACCTTCGTCCTTCGAGTAGAAGCAAAAGAAGAGGCGGAAAAGCTCAGATCGAAAAAGTGAGGCACGAAGTGGTTGCGGGGCCTAAAGAAAGTGAGACCTTCCACACTCAAATCGTCGTCTTCACAAGATAAATTTTTCAGATTCTGATATGGATTTTTCAGATACGGATGTGGCAGATTCGAGGAAGAATGGTCACTCACCAAGAAGAAGTTGGGAAGATAGTCGTAGTCGCGAAGTCTTTTGCTAGGTTCAAGGATCTCTTAGGCGGGGAGGTTCTCGTCAATATCGCTAAAGGTGCGAGTGTTCGAGATCTTCTGGAGACTCTTTGTACTACTGAACCGAGCTTGCGAGAATCAATCTTCGAATCTGATGGAAACTTGAAGGAAGAAGTGACTCTCCTCTGGAACCGGAAAGGCATATCCCAAGAATGCCTCGATTCGGTCCTGGCGGAAGGCGACGAATTGGCGATCCTCCCGCCATTTTCAGGCGGTTGAGCCCGAGGACTGTTCGACTGAATCGATCCCGTTGAGGTGACATTGAAATGATCAAGATAACCAACGAAGACTTTTCGATCGAAGAGCTTGTAAATAGTGCAAAGAGCAGGAATGTAGGGGCTATAGTCACTTTTTTGGGAACGGTGAGAGACGATGGCATCCAGGGAATGGGAGTTGAAGCTTATCGAGAAGTGGCCCTAGTAGAGCTTGAACGGATCCAGAACAAGGCCACTGAAAAGTTCAACTTGAAATCGGTGGATGTAGTTCATAGGGTGGGATCTCTCAAAGTTGGAGACAACATAGTGCTCATAGTCTGCACCGCATCTCACAGGACCGAGGCGTTCAGAGGGTGTGAATACGTCTTGGAAGAGATCAAGATGCGAGCCCCCATCTGGAAGAAAGAGATCCGGACAGAGGGCGATCGGTGGGTGGAAGGAAAAGGAGAGAATTAGCCAATGATCCGAAGCTTCATGCCTGAAATATAAATATCAAAATGCTGCGCGTCTATTTCCATTCCCGTTCAGACTATCGGGACCAGAATGATGTTTTTATTCACATCTTGAGTTATGTAGTAAGGCACTGTCCTTGGGATCAAGCCATAGAGACAGAGGCCGCCGTTAAGCTCTTTGATCATGAAGTAAGTATCTGCGACGTGGGTTGTCATCCTGATGATCTGTTGACCTGTCTTCACCACCAGGACGTTTATGTCGTTTGTCTCTTTCCATTTCTGGAAGAGTCGGGTACTAGAACTTAGCACATTTTCAAACCCGAAGGCAAACTCCATTGTGTCCAACCCCATCACGTTTAGGATTGGGCGTTTTGTCTTCGTCCTCAGAGTGTCCCACTGTTCAAAGAGGGTTTCGTACCAATCGTCATGATCGCCGCCCCCTGGCTCCAGGACCTTCACGTTCGAAGGAACGAAGGTATCCATTGGGCTTAGCTGGTAACCTATACTGGGTACCACGTGGACTGCCCGTCCGTTTTTGAGCGAGTTAGATGCAAGGGTCGTCAAGAGCTCGTAATATCTTTTGCCTACGCCATGATCGACTTCGATGACGTTGCAAGAGCCGTATTTCAATCCACCACAAATCTCGTCAAAGTCGGAAATCCCTGTAGATATGTAATCGTCATTTGGATCTGGTATCCTTTCGATATCCCTGAGTATGATCTGAGAATCGATGTGCTCAATGCAGGGTTCAAAGTACAGGAAACGGCCTTCGTGAAGGGTGCAGGTGTACTGATTCTGGCAGATTTCGACGCCTCGAAGCTTGTTTAACAAAATCTCTCTTGTATAGCGGGTCATCATCTCAGAAGACCTTCCTTCGCTCGAAGGTGGACCCATCATCTTGAAGTGTTCCAGAGTTACGACCCCATCCACTATGTAGTCTAGGGGCATGAGGTCAGCAGACTCGCTAACGAATATTAAGTGAATGCCCATGTCCCGGGCGAACTCACAGATGTTCTGCTCGAGACTATGTTGTGAATCTTTGAGAATGTGTGATGTGTAGTTGACCACGGCGTCCCAGCTGTCTATGACTATCATGGGATCTTCCATCTCTTCGGCCTCGTCGAAGAACGTCTTGAAAAAGTCCAGAACAACGCCGTAATTGGGGCCCTCAAGGTCGATGCTCTTGAGGCTGTTTAAAAGCAGGTTCTGAGTCGCGTTTATGACGTTTTTGGTGGGAATTGTGTCACAGATCCACGGAAACATTGCGTATATCCGTTGAGGGTTGACCCGCGTGGATATGTACATTCCGTTCCCTCTTTTGCAGACTGAGTTCATTATCTCGAAGGCAAGAGTGGTCTTTCCAGTGCCAGGAAGTCCCTTGACGAGGAGCGTTTGGCCTTCCTCTACCTCAAAGAAGCTTGTGATCTCAGACGGAATGCGCATCTGGTTATACATTGCAGATCTCCTGTGCTAGTTGATAGCACTATCTCGTATATAAAGTTGCATTTAACTTGCGAGAGGGGAGAGGGCAGAACGAGAAGTCCTCGGTCTTTGCGCGATGGTTTAAGAGATAAAGACCTTTGGTTACCACAACCCACTTGCCAACTTAAGCGACCTTATGGCAGTTTGTCTTGTGTCTCGTGATACATACACGTCTTCATAAGCTTGATAAATGTATCCATGTTCTCGGGCTTTACCCTAAAGGACATAGAGACTACCACGTCGTCGGACATGTCTTCTAGCTGAGCTATGACTGAGAGTGGCAGAGCAGCACCCTCAAAATGGACCTCCCTTGAACGTCCACCAGATCCGCCTTCAGAAAACTTGGCCGCCTTTTCCATATCGGTATTTTTGACCCTCCAGAGCTTGGAAGGCCCAACTTCCGCGAACTCACATTTCCCTTCCGACTTTAGAACCGAGAGGTACTTGATCGCAGTAGTCTTGCTCACTTTAGCCTTCCTGGCCACGTCAACGGTGGTCAAACCGACCATAGATTCTTCGATGGCACTCAGTATTCGTTCCTCGTAAGATGGCATTACTAGACAACCTTTTTTCAATAGTCACTCCAGATACACTCAAAATTAATATTCTCCATATCCTTTTCTTATTTAACACTCTCGTGTCATGATCGATATCCAAGCATTTAAACTATGAGGTTAACCTTTTTCGGGATGAACAACGAACGTCTCGGTCTTTGCACTGACGATCTGATTATTCCTTCCTATTATCAAGATTGGCCACCCCTTCGTGGTGACTATAGGGTAGGAGATCCACTCTCAAGTGTGGCGGTGGTAACTTTAGCAAGCCACATAGATGCGAAAGGCGCAGCCATAGTCGGACCTTGCAAAACCGAGAATCTGGGTGTTGAGAAGGTGGTTGCCAATCTGATCGCAAACTCCAACATTCGCCACCTTTTGGTGTGTGGGACAGAGTCGAAAGGACACCTTCCTGGTGATGCAATCCTCGCACTACATCAAAACGGGATCGACGAAGAGGGTCGGATACTGGGATCGAAGGGGGCGATACCCTTCATCGAGAACTTGCCCCAAGAAGCCATATCCAGATTCCAGCGCCAGGTTCAAGTAATCGATCGGAGGGGTTTGACCGATACCGCGGAGATTAACCGTCTTGTCAAAGAGCTATCTTGTGGCACTGAACCTTATCCAGAGCCGCCTTTTCTGGTGGTGAAAAGAAGGGTTGAATCGAGCGTTTCCACGGCGAGCGTTGGTGACGTTCTTTTCGGGTGCAGCGTATATCTAGACGTTTCGGCCTGGCAGGTGGCAGAGGAGAACGATGTCTAAAAAGACGCCGAATCGAGCGATCTGAAGCGGTATTTGATTATTGATCTAGCTTTGTTCTGCTTCGACCCACAAAATGGTGTGGCGTCTCACTATTTATTGATATCAGAAGGGCCTTAGATACACGTTAGCTATACCCGAGGAGTCACCTCGTGAATTCGAGCCGGGTGGGAAGGTTTAAATAGTCGTAATGATCAAGTGGCAGTTGCGTTTAACTGTTTTCATGGTTTTTCGCAAAGGATGGTGTAAAACGTTTGTACGGCAATAACAGTGGCTCCTTTGGTGGTCGCGGGTTTGGACCCTCTGCCCCAGTCGAAGCCGGAAAGAACTACGATGTTGAGATAGAAGACATATCAAGGCAGGGAGACGGCATAGCTAGAATTGAGGGCTTTGTTATCTTCGTCCCAGAGACGGCGGTTGGAGACAAAATCGCCATATCCGTTGACAAGGTTATGCAAAGGTTTGCAATAGCCCACAAGGTCTAGACTTATTCCTATTTAGACTCTTATGCACGAAATAGTCAAAGCGCAGTTGTTCACTGCGCTAGACTGTTTTACGACTTACTAATTTTCGCGACTTTTTTTCATATAACTTATAACACTTTTGGCTGAACGTCGTCCATGTAGTCAATTCGATTCTGCTTTTCCCTCACAATGTTGCACCTCTGCAGGATGATGCATTCACCCCAGTCGATCGTATATAAGACCAAATGTTTAGGGATAACTGCACACCACAAGATATATCGATAATCGAAAAGATTTAGGTGAACATGGATCGAGGGGTCTTGTTCATCTTGATGTTCGCTCTGGCATGTGCTGCACCGATCTGTGTTTCCCCTGTCCTGGGCGAAGAGGATTTGGCGAGTTGTCCCCGCTGGTTCGATAAAGCCCTTGAGCTTTATCTAAATGATTCGTACGAACTCTCTCTCCTATACATCGACAAATCCTTAGATCTGGATCCTGGTTTTGCTGGTTCCTGGAATTTGAAAGGTTATATCCTTCTTGACATGGGCGAATATGACGGGGCCATTGATTGTTTCGACAAAGCCCTGGAAACAGATCCCACTGAAGTGGATGCCTGGCGCGGCAAGGGTGTTGGCCTCTACAACACGGGCCAATATGAGGAAGCAGTTGAGTGTTATGACGTCGTTATAGAGGCAGATCCATCAGAAGTGGATGCTTGGCGCAACAAAGGACTTGCGCTCCAGGGCCTCGGTCACCTCGATGAAGCGGTCAAATGCTACGACCTGGTCATCGCGATCAACTCTTCAGACGTGGACATTTGGCGCAACAAGGGTCATGCACTCTACGGACTAGGAAGGCCAGAGGACTCAATCGAAAGTTTCGATCGCGTCACAGAGCTAGATCCCTCGGATCCTGACGCTTGGCTCGGCAAAGGTCTTGCCTTTTATGATCTCAAACAGCTCAAAGATGCGATAGAATGTTTCGATCGTGTCACAGAGCTAGACCCTTCAGATCTGGACGCTCTTTACAACAAGGGACTTGCCTTTTACAATCTTGATCGGTTCGAAGACGCGATCGAATGCTTCGATGAGGTCGCAAATCTAGATTCATCAGATCCTGACGCCCTTTACAACAAGGGACTTGCCTTTTACAATCTCGATCGGTTCGAAGACGCGATCGAATGTTTCGATGAGGTCGCAAATCTTGATCCCTCGGACCTGAATGCTTGGTACAACAAAGGACTTGCTCTTTACAACCTCGGCCGGTCCGAAGACGCGATCGAATGCTTCGATGAGGTTACAAAGCTAGATCCTGATGATATCTACTCGTGGCGGAAAAAAGGAATTTCCCACTACAACCTTGGCGAGTATCAAGAAGCTGTGGAAAGTTACGACCATGTGACAGAACTTGAC
>CAZXBV010000001.1:0-20375 GCA_964639155.1 uncultured Methanotrichaceae archaeon | reverse complement strand
GAATCATGGCGGAAAAAAGGAAGTTCTCACGACCGCCTGGGCGAGCATCAAAAAGCCGTGGAAAGTTACGATCGAGCACTAGAGATCACGCCCTTTGACCCCACCCTCTGGAACGATAAAGGTAACGTCCTCTACAACCTGGCCAATTACTCAGAAGCAATCCTTTGCTATAACAAGTCTATAGAGATCGCGCCAAAAGATTCTTCCGTCTGGTACAACAAAGGACTTGCTCTCTACGAGCTGGGCCACTTTTGCGAGGCGATCGAATGCTATGATCAGACCATCAAGCTAGATCCCGCTGATTCAGCCGCTTGGAGCGGTATGGGCCTTGCCCTTCACAACCTGTCCAAATATGGGGACGCGATCGAATGTTACGATCATGCAACAGCGATCGATCCTTCGTATCCAGATGCGTGGTATAACAAAGGCGCGGCGTTCCAGGCCCTTGGCAGCACCGATAAAGCGATCGAATGCTACGATATGGCAACTGGATTCGACCCAGAAATGGAACTCGCCTGGAAAGAGATGGGGTTTTGCCTCTATTTGCAGGGTGACTATGCAGATGCAGCCGAATCTTTCAAGAAGGCTCTGAAAATCGACCCATCTGATGCGACCATTTGGAACAGCAGAGGCAGCGCTCTTCACAACCTTGATCGATACGAAGAGGCGATTGAATGTTACGATCGCGCACTGAAGATTGATCCCTTATATGCAAACGCCTGGTACAACAAGGGCGCAGCCCATCGAAGTTTGGGCGAACACGAGGACGCGTCCCGGTGTTACGACGAAGTTGACCGGATAAATCCTTCAGACCCCTCCGTTTGGTACGAAAAAGCCTGCACATTGAGTGATTTGAGTCGATATGAGGACGCGATCAAATATTACGATAAGATCATAGACTCGGATCCTTCGTATGAGGATGCCTGGCTCGGCAAAGGTTTGGCTTTAAGTGGCCTTGGTGAACATCAACAGGCCATCAAATGTTATGATCAGGTCATCAAGTTAGATCAAGACGATGCCAATGCCTGGCGCGCCAAAGGCGCAGCATCAGCAAGTCTCGGTGAGAACACAATGGCAATTGAGGCTTATGACAAAGTCATCAAGATAAATCCGTTGGATGCGAAGGCCTGGATAAACAAGGGTGCTGCTCTCGATCTCCTGAACAAACACGAAGACGCGGCCCAATGTTACGATTATGCAGTCCAGATAGATCCATACGATCCTGAGATCTGGTATAACAAGGGTTTAGCCCTCTACAAATCGAGCCAATACGAAGAGGCGATCGAGTGCTACGACCGAGCGGCCGATATCGATCCTGCCACATCAGATATCTGGCGCGCCAAAGGGATCGTTCTTGACAAGCTGGGCAGATACGATGAAGCGGTTGAATGTTACGACCACGCCATTAAGATAGATCCCGAAGATTCTGTTTCGTGGAACAAGAAAGGCGACAATCTTTACAAGCTGGGACGATATCGAGAGGCGGTCGAGTGTTATGACCAGGCTATCGAGAGCAAATCGCTCTCGGTCACAGTCTCGATCCCAGACTAAAGATGTATAGTGCCTGATTCGTCGATCCCCAAAAGACCACCATAAACTATATCGAGTTCTCAAGAGAAGGCCTCCGCATGAGATGCTGCCTTCTCTTGGCTCTGGCTCTTTTGATCTTCCTGCTCAATCCTGCCCAATCACTGGAAGAGAACGCTGCCGACCTGTGGCTAGAAAGAGCCAACGAGACACGTCTCAACGGCTCTTTGGAGCTGGCTCTTTCTTACGTGGAAAGATCTATTGGCCTTGATCCAGATCAAGCTCTCGCCTGGAAAGAGAAAGGAGAGATCTGTCTTCTGCTGGGCAGATATGAAGAATCTCTCGAATCGTTCGATCGTGCTCTGAAGATCGAACCTGGATCAGCCGACCTCTGGTACGGGAAAGGAAACGCCTTTCGGTTCTTGAATCTTTACGAAGAGGCTATCAGGTGTTACAACACGGCCATTGAGATTGATCCAAATCACGAAAAAGCCTGGAACAACAGGGGCCTTGTTTTTGGGGTTTTGGGCCAGTACGAACGGGCTATCGGCTCTTTCAACAAGGCTTTAGAATCCAATCCAGGGTTGGCAGAGGCCTGGAACAACAAAGGGCTCGCGCTCCGAGGCCTTGGGCTCTACGAGGACGCGCTTCGATGTTTCAACAAGTCTCTGGAGATGGACCAAAACAACTCCTACGTCTGGAACAGCAAAGGCTCGGTTCTCAGCCTCCTTGGCCTATACGATGAGGCTGCTGAATCGTTTGATCGATCACTTTCCATTAACCTTTCGGACCCTTATCCCTGGAACAACAAAGGACTTGCACTCAGCCTCCTTGGCCGATACGATGAGGCAGTCGAGTCGTTTGATCAGGCTACAAAGATCGACCCTGAAGACTCCTACGCCTGGAAAAACAGGGGGTTGGCATTGGGAGCGCTCGGCCGATACGAGGAGGCCGCAGAATCCTTTGATGTGGCGCTCAGTCTTGATCAAAATATGGCGGACGCGTGGAACAACAAAGGCGCCGTCCTCAATTCATTAGGTCGTTATGAAGACGCGCTTCGATGTTTCAGTCGATCCATCGATATCGAGCCAAACCGGGCCGATGCATGGAACAACAAAGGCGATGCTCTTGAGGGTCTCGACAGATTTGAAGAAGCGATTGAATGTTTCGATAAGGCCATCTCAGAAGATCCTTCATTCCTTTGTCCCTGGAATAACAAAGGGCTCGTCTTTCTCTCTTTGCGTCAATACGATGAGGCCGCCGAATGTTTTGAGCACGCCCTCAAGATCGATCCAGATTCGGTGACTGCTTGGTACAATCGCGGTGTTGCTCTATACAAACGAGGTCGCTATCGTGAGGCGGCTGACTGTTACAACAAGGCCACAAATCTCGATCCAGAATTATCCAAAGCCTGGCAGAACGAAGGAAATGCTCTCTACAGGTCAAACCAGCAAAACGAGGCGATCCGATCTTACGATCTGGCCCTCGATCTCGATCCCGATTCGGCAACGATCTGGTACAACAGAGGAAACGCTCTTTACGATCTGAACAGGTCCAAAGAGGCGATTCATTCTTTCGATAAGGCATTGGAGCGGGCCCCGAATATGACCCAAGCCTGGAATAACAAAGGACTTGCCCTTTCCGGACTTCACAGATACGAGGAAGCTCTGCAATGTTACAACCGATCCGTTGAGATCGAGCCAGAACGGGCCGATTCATGGAACAACAAGGGGCTTGCCCTCAGCAATCTTGGCAGATATGAGGAAGCCCTCCAATGCTACAACCAATCCGTTGAGATCGAACCCTCGAAGGCAGCAGCCTGGAACAACAAAGCCCTCCTTTTCTATGAACGGAGGGATTACGATCAGTCTATTGAATGTTACGATCGCTTCCTCAAGATCGAGCCAAAATGGAGTGACGCGTGGTACAATCGAGGAAACGCCCTCCTCAAGCTTGAACGATACGAAGATGCAGCTTTGAGTTATGACCAAGCACTCAAGATTGAACCTGAACTGACAGCTGCCTGGAACAACAAGGGGATCGTTCTCCACAAAATGGAACGATACAAAGAGGCTGTAGAATGCTATGAGAGGGCGTCGAGAATCGATCCCGATTTTGAGATCGCACAACAGAATCGAAAGGCTGCTTTAAGAGACAAAAAACAGCACGAACGAGCCGTCGAATCTTCTAAAGAGGCTTTAACGCTCGATCCGGAGTTGGCAGCGGCCTTGAACGACAGGGGGATAGCCCTTTGCAACGCTGGCCATTATGGAGACGCAATCGAGTGTTTCGATGAATCTTTGAAATCAGGAGTGGCAGATCAGAACAGCGCTTCTGTCTGGAACAATAAAGGGTTCGCCCTTGCTGAGCTTGGCAGATATGAAGAAGCGCTTCGATGCTATAACCGATCAATTGAGATCAAGCCAGAATTGGCAGACGCCTGGAACAACAAGGGACTTGCACTCAGCAACCTGGGCCGATATGAGGGAGCTGCAGATTGTTTAGACAGAGCCACAGTGCTCGATCCCAATAACACTTCTCTCTGGCGCAACAAGGCTGACGCTTTCAAGAGCCAGAACAGATCCGAAGACGCGCTTCAATGTTACGATCGAGCCCTTGAATTGGACTCTTCTTCCTTTCAGTCCTGGAACGACAAGGGACTCGTCCTTCTCTCGCAAGATCGCTATCATGAAGCAGCCGAATGTTTCAAAGGCGCGCTCAATATCGATTCAGATTCGGTGATTGCCAGGTATTACCGAGGAGTTGCCCTATACAAACTGGGTCGATACGATGGGGCTGCTGACTGTTTCAACCAGGCAACCAACCTCGATCCTGAGATGACAGAAGCTTGGCAGAACGAAGGGAACGCCCTTTACAGATTGGATCTACAAAAAGAAGCGGTAAAATCCTATGATCAGGCCCTCAATCTCGATCCCGATTCAGGAGAGATCTGGTACAACAGAGGCAATGCTCTTTACGATCTGAACAGGTCTGCAGATGCGATCAGATCTTTCGAGAAGGCATTGGAGCTGGACCCGGATATGAAAGAGGCTTGGAACAACAAGGGACTTGCACTTGCCAAGCTTGGTAGATATGAAGATGCTCTCCAATGTTACAACCGATCCGTTGAGATCGAGCCAGAATGGGCCTACGGATGGAACAACAAGGGTGCAGCTCTGGCCGAACTTGGCAGATATGAAGATGCGATCCGATGCTACAACCAATCTCTTGAGATCGGGCCGATGGAAGCTGCGACCTGGAACAACAAGGCGCAGCTCCTCTACGAGCAGGGCGATTACGAGCAGTCACTCGACTGCTACAATACCACACTCAGAATCAATCCTGAGTGGGCAGAAGCGTGGTACAACCAGGGAAACGCCTTCATCGAGCTGGAACGATACGAAGAGGCCGCTTCGAGCTATGACCAGGCTCTCAATCTCGATCCTGGAATTGCCGCGGCCTGGAATAACAAGGGTCTTGCGCTCCATAAAATGGAACTGCAAAAAGACGCCGCAGAATGCTACGAGAAGGCTTTAGCGATCGACCCTGATTTTGAGATCGCACAACAGAATAGAGCGGCTGCGGCTCGAATTCTTGGATAGATCGCATCAAAAATGACTGAAATATTGGGGCGGATTTGGCGGGATGCTCGAAAGTCATCCCGATCGAATCTCTTTGCTTTTTGCCGCAAAGTTCGTCTATCGACGAAAGGTTTATATATTCACCAAAGGTTACTAACACTAAATTACTCTTTGAGTGATAGGTTTGGACACGGTAGAGTTACTCGATATATTGGGGAACGAGAACCGCAGGAGAATACTGCAACTCCTCTCCTTTAGGCCCTTTTACTTCAATGAAATGGCTAAACGGCTGGATTTGGGGCCAAAAGCGGTGATCAACCACCTAGACATGCTGGAACGCGCAGGCCTGATCGAGTGCTACCATGACAATCGACGCAGAAAATATTTCAGAATCGCAGATAACCTGGTCTTGGAAGTTGAGGTATCGCCTCACGCCTACGGCGTCAGAACCTATCGGCGAAAGTGCGTTGCTAAAAAGGGCGCAGCCTTATCACCGGACTTAAACCAGCTGAGAATCATGCTCGAGGTGCTGGAAGAAAAGAGAAGCCAGCTAAGACGGCTCCTCGAAGAGGTGGAGGCCGAGGAAGTCGTCCTCAAAAGATGCGCGATCGAGCTGATTGAGGGGTGCGCCGGAGATCCTCTCGATGCCGAAATCCTTATCGCCCTCACGTCAGGCAAGTCGAGCGCAGAATCTCTCTCGAATCGGCTCAGAATGCCCGTGGTGATGGTGGAAGCCTCTCTTTTGACCCTATCTTCACATGGCACGGTACAAAAAACCGGTGACAAATGGTCCATATCAGGGGATTTGCCCTGAAGATAAGCGCCAAGGAACACGTCCGAAGGTCGCCGCCCAGCTTACCATCATCACAATTAGCCTGTTTGGGCCTTCGTTCAAGATATGCCAATTTTGGCCCAATAGGTATTTGGGGGCCGTCTGCCGTATATCCATCCCGCCTTTGGAAAGGCCCCATTATTACGCAAATTATAGTCGAGAATCGATTAGATGAAACTAGTCAGTTCTCACTACAATCAGGCGAGGGCACCCCCATGCAAACACCAGCATTTCCCAGAAGGGATGTGTATCCCAACCCCTCGCGCTCATAGAACTGCGTCAGGAATTGTATTAGGGATTTCAGGAATTGTAGCAGGTTTCGATCAACATGACAAAATCCATCACACTCAAGGTGGCAGAAGCCTACCACAGAGACGTGGGCCGCGGCACCGCCCGGTTCAGCCAAGATCTGATGACTGATCTGGGTGTGAAAAACGATGACGTCGTCGAGATCCAGGGTAAGACTAGCATCTGCGCCGTGGCTCAGCCCATTCGTTCCAGCGATCATTCAGACATAATCAGGATCGACGGAAACCTCAGGAGCAACCTTGGGGTGGGGGTAGATGACAAAGTCGTGGTGAAGAAGACCGAGGTGAAGCCCGCAAAACGGGTCACAGTGGCCCCTTCAAAAAGGATCCGGCTGGTGGGCGGGCCCCAATACCTCCTGCGTAACCTTCTGGGCAGGCCCATTGTGAAGGGAGAACGCCTCAGGGTGGATATGATCTCTTCGTCGCTCGGTTTCGTGGTGGTGAGCACAACGCCTCGGGGTCCTGTCGTAGTTACCACAGATACAAATCTCAAGATTCTCGAAGAACCTTTAGACGAGCTGAGCATCAGAGAGGTTGCCTACGAGGACATAGGTGGCCTTGCCAAAGAGATAAGGATGGTTCGGGAGATGGTCGAACTTCCGCTGCGCCATCCTGAATTGTTCCAAAAGCTCGGGATCGATCCGCCCAAAGGAGTTCTTCTACACGGTCCGCCTGGAACCGGAAAAACCCTCATCGCAAGGGCGGTGGCAAGCGAGACCGATGCCAACTTCATCAACATAAGTGGTCCAGAGATAACTTCTAAGTACTATGGTGAGAGCGAAAAGAGGCTTCGGGAAATCTTTGACGATGCGCAAAGGAGCAGCCCTTCCATCATATTCATCGACGAGATAGATTCGATCGCGCCGAAAAGGGACGAGGTAGCAGGCGACCTCGAACTGAGAGTGGTGGCCCAGCTCCTGGCCTTGATGGATGGTTTATCTTCGCGAGGCGAGGTGATTGTGATCGCCGCGACCAACAGGCCTAACGCCCTCGACCCAGCCATAAGGAGGGGGGGCCGATTCGATCGAGAAATAGAGATCGGCATTCCTGACAAGAACGGCCGGCTTGAGATACTTTACGTCCACACCAGGGGAATGCCCCTGGACGAATCCTCTGGTTTAACGGAGATCGCAGATAGGACCCACGGATTTGTGGGGGCCGACCTTGCGTCTTTATGCAAAGAGGCGGCGATGCACACCTTAAGCAGACTCATACCCGATCTCGATTCTGACGATGAAATATCACTGGAAGTCCTAGAAAGCCTGAAAGTAGGATCTGAAGACTTCGGCTCAGCCCTAAAGAAGATCGAACCCAGTGCCATGAGAGAGGTATTCGTCGAGGTCGATGAAGTCCATTGGGACGAAGTGGGCGGTCTTGGCCAAGCTAAACAGGAGCTGATCGAGGCAGTGGAGTGGCCGCTCAAATATCCCGAAGCCTTCGAGCTTTTGGGGATAAGGCCACCCAAAGGAATCCTTCTCTATGGCCTGCCAGGAACCGGAAAGACGTTACTTGCCAAGGCCCTGGCAACCGAAAGCCAGGTCAACTTCATCTCGGTGAAAGGCCCTGAGCTTCTCTCGAAGTGGGTGGGCGAATCTGAACGGGCCGTAAGAGAAATGTTCAGAAAGGCAAGACAGGCAGCTCCATCTCTCATATTCTTCGACGAGATCGATTCTTTGGTCCCAGCCAGAGGCTGCGGTCTTGAGACTCATGCAACTGAACGGGTGGTGAGCCAGTTCTTAACCGAGCTGGACGGCGTGGTGAACCTGAAGGACGTGGTAGTTTTAGCCGCAACTAACAGGCCGGACTTGGTGGATTCTTCACTCTTGCGACCGGGCAGATTTGATCGGCTCGTCAGAGTACCTTTGCCCGACAAAGAGAGCAGAGTGAAGATATTCGAGATACACTTATCTAGCATGCCCCTCGCTGAAGACGTCTCTGTTTTGGAGCTTGCCGAGATGTCAAAGAACCAGACCGGCGCAGATATAGAGACCTTGTGCAGAGAGGCTGGCATGTTGGCACTAAGGGAGAAGATTCTTCCTGGAATTAAGAGGGAGGATCTGGACCTTGCAAATACCGTGGTCGAAGCACGCCATTTCCACCAAGCGTCCGACACAGTCAAATCATACATATCCCAAGACGACCTCAAGAGCTATCAGAAGGCGATGGAAAATTTCGGAAGATAGGTTCGACGTTGGGAGCACCGCATCAGATATATAGGTTAGAAGGTTCCATTATGAGCGAGAGGCTCGATATTTTGGATAAAGATAATAAAGATTTGTTGGGCATCACGGAATTTGGGGACTCCAGCGAAATAGAGGTCCCTGAGAGCCTCATAGATCAAGTGATCGGCCAAGATGACGCAGTAGAAGTCATAAAGAAAGCTGCAAATCAACGGCGTCACGTAATGCTTATCGGCTCACCTGGTACTGGGAAGTCCATGCTTGGCAGGGCCATGAGTGAGCTCTTACCCGTAGAAGAACTGCAGGATGTTCTGGTCTACAACAACCTCGACGACAACAACAACCCCAAGATCAGGGTCGTTCCAGCCAAGAAGGGAAAACAGATCGTCGAGGCCCACAAGATGGAGGCGCGAAAGAAAGCTCAGACCAGGAACATGTTCATCATGCTGGTCATGATGGGCCTTTTGGTCTACGCATACTACATGGGCCAGCTTCTTTTCGGGATCATAGCTGCAGCACTGATCTTCCTGTCGATGCGTTATCTCATACCCAAGGAAGATGCCATGGTGCCAAAGCTTCTGGTGGATAACAGCAAGCAGAAGACTGCACCTTATTTAGATGGGACAGGGGCTCACGCTGGAGCTCTTCTCGGGGACGTGAGGCACGATCCGTTCCAGTCTGGCGGCTTGGAAACGCCCAGCCACGACAGGGTTGAGTGTGGCGCCATCCACAAAGCACACAAAGGGATCTTATTCATAGATGAAGTTAACACTTTGAGGATAGAGTCTCAGCAAAGTCTCTTGACCGCCCTCCAGGAGGGCGAGTATCCAATCACTGGCCAGAGCGAGAGAAGTTCTGGGGCGCTCGTCAGGACCGAGCCGGTTCCATGCGACTTCATCATGATCGCAGCCGGGAACGTCGATGCGATCGGTGGGATGCATCCAGCCCTTAGGTCCAGAATCAAAGGGTACGGTTATGAAGTTTACATGCGGGACACCATGGATGATACAGTCGAGAACCGGGAAAAGGTGGTCCGGTTCGTGGCTCAAGAAGTCATCCGAGACGGCAAAATCCCACACTTCACCAAAGATGCAGTCATCGATATAGTCAGAGAGGCAAAGAGAAGGGCAGGCCGAAAAGGTCAGATCACCCTCATGCTAAGAGATCTGGGCGGCCTGATCCGAGTGGCTGGAGACGTGGCTCAATCCGAAAACGCGCCCCTTACTGAGTCAAGACACGTGATCGCAGCCAGGAGAATGGCTCGAAGCGTCGAGCAGCAGATCACGGACCAGTATCTGGAACGGCGCAAAGACTATAAGATGTTCAAGAGCGCTGGCGCCGAGATCGGAAGGGTCAACGGCCTTGCTGTGGTGGCCGATTCGGGCATAGTTCTTCCTATAATGGCTGAAGTGACCTCTGCCCAATCCAAAGAAGAGGGCAAAATCATCGCCACAGGCAAGCTCCAGGAGATCGCAAGAGAAGCGGTCCAGAACGTCTCGGCCCTGGTTAAGAAGTTCCTGGGCGAAGACATCACCAACAAAGATATTCACATCCAGTTTATCGGCACATATGAGGGTGTGGAAGGAGACAGCGCATCCATATCGATCGCCACAGCTGTGATATCTGCCCTGGAAGGAATCCCAGTCAAGCAGGACGTTGCCATGACCGGATCACTTTCGGTGAGAGGAGACGTTTTGCCTGTAGGTGGCGTCACTCAAAAGGTGGAAGCTGCAGCCCAGTCCGGCATCAGAACGGTCTTGATACCAAAATCGAACATGGGCGATCTCTTGATCGATGAGGCCTTCAAGGACAAGATCAAGATAATTCCGGTGTCCACAATAGACGAGGTCTTCGAACACAGTCTTTCTGGTCAGAGAACAAAGCTTTTGGAAAAGCTCAAGCGGTTTGCAGCAGAAAAGAAGATCGGCATAAACCTGCCCGAGCCGATCGCCACACCGAGCGTAAACCCTACTAGGCCCACCAGGAGCTTATAATGTCAGAGTTTCACGATGTTCGTCTGATAAAAGGCGAGAACACCAGAATAGTTCTGGACAACGGCGAGCTAGACGAAATCTCCGAAAACTTCTTTCAGGGCGCGGCAATCAGAGCGCTCTGCGGTGGCGCCTGGGGTTTCGTCTGCACTGAGTGCTTGGATAACCTGGACGAGAAACTGAAAAGTGCCAGGGGAATCGCCCGCAAGATCGATCGGAACGAGGTCTTAAAGCTCGCGTCTTCTGAACCTGGAACGAGCTTGCAGGTTCCCGTGAAAAAGGAACCAGGGAACCTTTCCTTAGAAGAGAAAGTGGATCTCCTCAAAGAGATCGAGAAGGCCGCTAAGGTAGAAGGCGTAAACAGCACCCAAGCAGTCTACAACGAGGTTCGATCTGTCACGAATTATACCAGTTCGGACGGCAGGGATCTGAAGTACGAGTTGACCCGAACCGGATTTTACGTGACCGCTGTTGCCAGCAGAGAGGGGATCTACCAGGCCGGGACAGAAAGCCGAGCTGGCGTCTGCGGCCTTGAGCTATTCGACGAAGTGGACGCTTTTGATCTTGCCCGCAAAGCTGGAGAAAGGGCGGTTGCACTCCTGGACGCAAAGGTCCCCAAGGGCGGAATCTTTCCGGTAGTGGTAGATCAAGAACTCGGTGGCGTCTTTGTTCATGAAGCAGTAGGTCATGCAACCGAGGCAGATATCGTTCTAGAGGGTGGATCGATCCTAGAAGGAAAGATCGGCCAAAAGATTGGTTCAGAGCTCGTCACTGTGAAGGATGATCCCACTCTTCTCAAGTATGGTTACTATCCCTTCGACGATGAGGGCAGCGCATCCAAAGAGACCGTTCTGGTGGAAGAAGGTGTTCTCAAGTCATATCTTCACTCTCGCGAGACTGCAGGAAGGCTCGGCGGAACGCCCAGGAACGCTCGAGCTCAAGGGTACGCAAGTCCTGTCGTGAGGATGAGCAATACCTACATGGCACCATCTCGCAAAGATAGCTGGAGCTTTGAAGAGATATTAGAAGAGGCAGGTGATGGGGTCTACCTTCTGGGGAGTAGAGGTGGCCAGGTCAGCCCCGCTGAAGGGGTCTTTCAGTTCAACGCCAAGTATGGCTACTTGATCGAGAACGGTGAAATCACAGGACTCCTTCGAGACGCATCTCTTTCGGGCCGGATCCTGGAGACCATGAATAGTGTAGGGGCTTTGGGAGACGATCTCAAGTTCAACAGCGGCAGGTGCGGAAAGGCGGGCCAACTAGTCCCAGTGAGCGACGGATCACCTCACATGCTCATAAAGGGAGCTACAGTAGGCGGCGCTGGTTAGAGCCGCATTCTGTCTTGAGGTTCGTAACGAAAACGCCCAATGTACCAACAGGTTCATGGGTGTTTTCAAACAAGATTAGCACCAGTTTGTATTGTGTTTGCTATATGATATTGACATACCGCTTTTTCCGAGCTTTTGTGTTCAGAGAACTAGTGCACCTTTTTCGGAGGTGTGCGCTTCTTCTCTGCAAAAGTTCCATCACACTTTGCCGATCTTTTCCAATGGCCAAGATAGATATGAGTGGATCGCCTTTCTCTGCGATCGATCCAGTTCTGGGCACGTCGGCGACCCATCTGGTGACCTTCCGAAGATCTGCTTCTATTTTTATTTTGCCATCTGCAAAGAGAATGGCCCTTCCCGCAGACCTTTGTGGCTTTGGCCTTTCGGGTAAAATCCCATCAAACGAGAGACGGTGAGCCGAAAATAGGTTTATTTTGCAAGATAACTCTACCGAATCTAGACTTCCCTGAAACCTTGGGTTCACCTCTAAAACGACCGGCCCCTTCTTCGTGATCAAGAAGTCAACTCCATTGGATCCGACCAGCCCTAGCCCTGAAGTTATCGATTCTGCCATCTCCATCATCTCGGCGCTGAGGCTGTCTGGCTCAAGAGGCGTTAAGTTTCCACAGTACCTAAAACCAGTGGCTCCAAGCCAAGGTTCACCTATGAGCTGCTCGTTTGCAACCAAAGCAGTCGCCTCTTTTCCGGTCCCCACCACAGAGACGCTTGCAGGTTTGCCTTCAGCCCATTCTTGGACTATGAGCTCATCTCCTTTGGCTTGCTCACCAGCCTTTTTTATGTCATCTTTGGTCCAGGCCAGACTATTCATCCAGCCGCCAGCCCCTTTCCGAGGCTTAACCATGACAGGCCACTCATCAAACACATCCAGGCCCGATGATGTTAGATCCGATAGCGGCTCGGATCTCAAGAATGGATAACCCTCTTTCCCAAGCCAGCGAGCCAGCCAGAGCTTGTCGGAGACCTGGGCGATCTTCTCGGATGAGTTGTTTAAGATGCGGGGCCCTACAACACTCATCTCCTCAAGACCCGGGCCCAAGACCACCACGTCGGGCAAGTCTGAGTCAAAAGCATTTTTGATCAGATCTTTGGCCGCTCTTACCAGATCTCCTGGTTTTTGGGGATCGCAATTCAGCCGAACCGCCTTTGGGACCGACTCTTTAAGGTCGAGGTCGCAATAACAGTCTGCTGCCAAGACCTCGTGCCCGGCCTTCCTGGCCGAAGATGCGATGTGCCTTACATCGTAACCTATGATGAGCGCTTTCATGACATCCCCCACGTTCTTCTCCACGCCGCCCCCAAATACGCCATTAGTTGCGAGAGTTGGACGTGGACGACCGCTCGATTATCTGTTTTCCTCTCATCCCTGGGACGATCTCGATCTTGCCATCAAATCTCTTTTCCAGCTCTTTGCCTTCTTGGATCCGATCCAGAAATATGGCCAAGGCAGCCACTTCTGAATGAGGCTGGTTTCCTATCCCGACGTTCCAGTCGGCGAGCTGATAGATCTCGGCAGGAACCTTCTCGGCCCCGACCACCACCATGATGTTCTCGGAAGACTGGATATCTTCGATGACGTCTGGAAGGTTGGACCCGTACATGGTAAGATGAACCACCTGTCCCCCTGCCTCTTTCCATTTTCGGACTTCCTGCCTCCATTTTGCACCACCCTTCACCCGGAAGTCTCCGCCCCATCGTTCGGTCACGTCTCTTAGGCCCAAGACCAACTTTTCGTCTCTGCCTGCAAGAATCATCTCCTCGGCTCCGAAGGCTCGCGCCACCAATCCCACGTGAGTTGTGATCCTCTTGTCCCGTTCTGGCCGATGGCCCAGCCTCAGAACCACGATTCGCATGACTCCGGAAAGATTGGACATGATATTTATCTTCGTTGGGAGTGCGATAGGGGGTCATAAAACAACCAATCTTTAGGACATGATAGTTGACCCCCCTCCAAAATCGATAAATCCCTTGGGCGTGCTCTCCATCAGGATGAAACTGTGCGAGAAATGTGGAGGCAAAGGTTACAGTGTGACAGGCGAGAAGACCTGCCCCAACTGTAAAGGGACTGGCAAGATCGAGTCCGTAAGCCTCGGTGAGGTAGATGCTGACGATATCGCCGACCTTGTGAAGGAAGGTGCCACCAAGTGTCCTGTCTGTCATGGGTCTGGAACCATCGCCGTGACCGAGACTTGTGACGCTTGTGGCGGTCTGGGTCGGGATTATCTCTGTGTGGTCTGCGGATCTAAGCTTACAACAAAGAGTGAAGTCTGTGAAAAATGCGCCAAAAAGCCGCTGGTCCACGTTCTGGACAACATCTGCAACACCAAAGACTTGGTCGTTGGGGATGTGTATCGAGGCACCGTTTCTGGTATCGCCAATTTTGGGGCTTTCGTCGACCTTAACAGTCAGGTCAGAGGACTGGCCCACAACAAGTTCTTGACGTACACTCCTGAAGTGGGCAACGAGATATTCGTTCGGGTGAGGAACGTCGCCCCCAACGGAAACATCGAGCTTGAACCCGTATCTTTGGGTGAGTATCACACAGTCGAGGTGACAAAGGACATTCCTCTCTCAACTGTGGGCGAGCTTCCAAACCGGGTCGGAAAATTGGTCTGCATCGAAGGGCTCGTGATCCAGGTGAAACAGACCGGTGGTCCAACGATATTCACGGTCTCTGACGAAGACGGTATGGTCTTTTGTGCCGCGTTCGAGCGGGCTGGTGAAAGGGCTTATTCAGAGATAGACAGCGACATGATCGTGAAGGTGATGGGCGATGCGGGTCTTAGAAACGGCCAGATCCAGATCGAAGTCAAGTCGATGAAACAACTCTGGGGTGGCGACGCTTCAAACGTTGAAGAAAGGATTGAAACTGCCATCGACAAGAGGGCCGAGCCACACGATGTACCCCTTCTCATAGAAAGCGACGTGATAACTAAGCTCAAGCCGAAGATGATGGATGTAGCCAAAGAAATCAGGCGAGCCATCTTCAAGTCTCAACCGATCGTGGTAAGGCATCATGCTGATGCCGACGGGATATCTTCGGCTGTGGCGATCGAGACTGCCATTCTCCCTCTTATCAAGGAGACGGGCGGTCCTGACGCCGAGCATTACAACTACCGTCGAGCACCTTCCAAGGCGCCTTTCTACGAGCTAGAAGACGTGACCAAGGATTTGACTTATGCCCTTGAGGACCAAAGACGGCACGACCAAAAGATGCCACTCATTGTCCTGATGGACAACGGCTCGACCGAGGAAGACGTTCCTGCAATGAAACAGGCCCAGATCTACGGACTCGACATGATCGTGGTAGATCATCACCATCCCGACGATGCGGTGGACCCATATCTGATCTGTCACGTAAATCCGGCTCATGCAGGCGGCGATTTCGGGGTCACCACCGGGATGCTTGGAACCGAGATTGCAAGAATGATCAACCCCGACGTGACCGAGAAGATCAAGCACTTTCCGGCAGTGTCTGCCGTCGGCGATCGGAGCGAAGCACCTGAAGCTGAACGATACATCAAGCTGGTCGAAGACCGGTTCAGTCTTGAAGACCTGAAGAACGCTGCCCTTGCCCTGGATTACGAAGCATTCTGGCTCAGGTTCAACGAAGGTAGAGGTCTCATTAACGACATTTTGTGTCTTGGCAGGTTAGATCGGCATCGTAAAATCGTCCAGCTTTTATGCGATCAAGCTAACGCCGCAATCGACGAGCAGCTCGATGTGACTCTTGCTCACGTCAAGGCCCAGAAACTTCCCAACGGGGCGATCATGAATGTCCTCGATGTGGAGAACTTCGCTCACAAGTTCACATTCCCGCCGCCTGGAAAGACCTCTGGTGAAGTTCACGACCGGCTCTGCAAGAAGTACGATGGATTGCCTGTGGTCACCCTCGGTTACGGTCCTGACTTTGCTGTGATCAGGAGCAAAGGCGTCTTAATGAACATTCCTCAAATGGTCCGCGAGCTGAGAGCAGAGATCCCAAATGGGGGCGTTAGCGGCGGTGGCCATCTTGTCGTAGGCTCGGTCAAGTTCGTGGGCGGCATGAGAAAAGAAGTGTTGGCAAAGCTTGCCGAGAAGATCGGGGCCTATTCTGTCGAGAAGGTCCCTCGATCCGATTCTGGCGCTGAAGAAGCGAGTTGAAATTGGCGCAAGAATCGGGGGCACGTGTCCCCTCCTCTAACCAAGCTTTCCGATGCGGGGATCATATATGCCAATTGTTGAAATGGGTCGCGCATTCTGCAGGTGGAGTTCTGCAATATAGACATTTTTCCATATCATTCTTTAAGCACTATGTTACCGGCACCTCTTTTTTCAATAATCGACACACATGGCCTGAACGGGTAAGTCAAACAACACCTTTTTTGCAGAAGAAGATTGTAAGAAGTGATTCATGAACATGAAAAAGTTGATCATTCCTGCCTCCTTGATCCTGGTGGTATTGGCTTTGGCCTTCACCGGCTGCATGGAAAAATCTGGCGAGGATGACATGGGAGACGGTGCAGTTTCAGACGAAGAGGCGGTTCACGCTGAAGAGGGCGCCGCAGGTTCCAAAGACGAAATTGTCAACGTCACCGACGAAGTCTGTGAAGATCGGCCCATAAAATTGACCACCTGTCCACCAGAGCCAGAACCTCTTTGATCTCATGAATCGTGAGATCCAAAAATCAGGCCGAGAAGGCGAGCCAGTCAAATTGCGATGGTACATCCTGCTTGTAGTAGCGTAGCGTGATTTGTGCCACCGCTCAAGGTTGCCTTGGATGATGGGGTTTTGCAAGCGGCCTTTAGCTATTTAACCTTGAAGAGCGAACACCTTTGTATGAAATGCAGCGAACCTTGCCAGGACTTTTGTAGATGGATAAAGACGCTGCCCCATCACAAAAAGTACGTTCTCAATAAAGAGGACTACCCAGCGCTGCCCAAATGTTTCAACGAGACACTCATGGGCGAATCTGTCCCTGGGTCTCTGCGTCAGTTCAGAGGGCCTTTCAGCGCCCATGTCCACGAGTTCGAAGACAGATGGGTTCTCCACAGGGACATAGTGGACGCTGAAAAAGACCCCATAGGCCATCTCGTAAACGATGCGCCAGAGTACGTCTTGTCGGCGCTCGCTGGCCTTGCCACATGTCTGATCGCCAAAAATAAGAGAGATAACAAGAACGCTCTCCTTGCAGGCTGGGCCATGAGTTCCTTTTTGCTCCTGCTTGGAAAGATGACAAAGGCCGTCAGCGAAGATGGAAGCGAAAACGAAGCAAAAGCGCCCCGGTTCACTTAATCGGGGCAAGAACAAACCGGCTTTGTGATTTTTCGAAAACTTGGGTGAACTATGGACAACGTCGCCAACAATCTGGCATTTTTCGTTTACACCTTGACGTCGATATTCGTCATAGTAAACCCGGTGGGCGCGACCATGGTTTTCATCCCCCTAACTTCGGGTGCCACTATCAAGGAAAAGTCCAAGATCTGTCTTCGTGCAACCTCGGTGGCTTATGCTATCGCCCTCATCTTCGCCCTGAGCGGCGACCTTGTGCTTCGGTTCTTTGGAGCTTCTGTGGACTCTCTTCGAGTCGCCGGTGGAATCCTCTTATTCGTGATGGCGATGGAGATGCTCAAGGCCAAACCGCGGATGAAGGTCACCGAGGCCGAGATGGTGGACGCAAACGAGCGAGACGACGTCTCGGTGTTTCCGCTGGCAATGCCGCTTCTCACAGGGGCAGGGACCATCACTACGGTGATAGTCCACATGGGAGCTGCCACGGGTCCCCTTCAGAAAGGGGTTGTCCTTCTGGCCACCACTGCAACTTTCGTTGCGGCCTATGGTATACTCAGAGTTTCAGAAGAGATCGGTGAAATCTTGGGTGTCACTGGTATTCTGGTCATGACCAGGATCATGGGCCTGATCCTCGGCGCCATCGCCGTAAACTTCGTGGCCACAGGTGCCTGGAACCTCTACTTGATTTTGTCTCAGTAGTTCAAACCCCCAAAAACGTGGATGTTCGTCCCATTCTAAAAAAAGAGAGTTCTACGATGCAGAACGGCGGACCTTGAAACGTCGTTCTGGCGAAAGACCAATCTGTGCTGATCGGTGCTATCCTTGGCTGTTGCCCCCAATCGCCTTTGCGACCAATTCCACAAGGTCGAGGACTTGGCCACCGGCATCTCTCAGGTTTCGGATGCAGAGCGGGCAGGTCGTGACTATGAACTCTGCGCCTTCTGGAACGTCCTTTAGCCTTCGTTTTGCGATCTTGAGTGAAAGATCCCCATAACCTGCGCGAACGCCGCCACCGCCACCGCAACACCGCGCGTTCTCGCGATTCGTTTTCATCTCTTCAAGGTTACAGATCGCTTTTATGACTTCGCGCGGAGGATCGTAGATTCCGTTATGTCGTCCCAGATGGCAAGGATCATGATAGGTTACGGTCATGTCAAGAGGTTTTATGTCCAGCTCTGAAAGGTGCATAGCCAGAAATTCAGGAACGCTCAATACCTGAAACTCCTGGGGATAATCGTTCTTGAGAGTGGTGTAACAGCCCGCGCATCCTGTCACGACCGTCTTTGCCCCCGTCGCTCTTATCTGTTCGAGGTTGTGCTCGATGAATTTCCCGGCATCAGAACCGGTCCTTAAGAGGGGCGAGCCACAACACTGCTCGTCAGGGAGTAGGGTTACGCCAAAGCGACTTAGGATCTGGAACGTCTTGGCCGCAACCTCTGGGTAACGATACGAGTCCAGGCAACCCACAAAGTAGACGTAATCCGCCTTCTTTTGTAGCTTCTTTGGATCTGAAAGCCATCCGAGCCGATCCGACGAAGAGTCAAAGACGTTTCCAGTCGTCATGACCTTCCGGCTTAGATCGAGTTGTGCCTCGGTCATTATGCCTTGGGATACGAGCGTTCTTCTTGCGCTTTGGATGATCTCTGGAGGGTTTACGTCTGCAGGGCAGTTTTCGGTGCAGATTCCACATGTGGTGCAGGTGTTCAGGCTGTCAATCCCGTTTTGATCAACTTTTTCTCCATCAAAGATGCTCTTTACGACGAGAATGCGGCCTCTGGTGTTCCTCGATTCCCACCCAAGCTCTTCGAATACTGGGCAGACTGATCGGCAGGTTCCGCACCTGACGCACTTGTAGATAGATCTTTGATCTAACTCCATCTGAAAACCCCTCGAATCACAACCCTGGCCCCAACTCCAGCCCCAATTTGCCAGGGTTCAGGATCCCTTTCGGGTCGAGGGCGCGTTTGATGGCTCGCATAGGATCGAGCGCCCTGCCCAGCTGGTCTTCCATATATTGCCCTCTTGCGCTGCCGATTCCGTGTTCAGAACTTACTGTTCCGCCAAGCGCGATTGCAGCTCTGTGAATCTCGTCGGCGGCCCGTTTCAGGTTGTTCCACTGGTCCAGATCCATAACGTCTATGAACAGTGCCACGTGAAGGTTCCCGTCGCCAATGTGACCGTATTTCATGGCAGGAATGTCGAACTTTTCCGAGATTTCTTGAACTCGTTTTATGAGGGTGGGAATCTCCTTTATGGGAACGCCCACGTCTTCTCCTACGTATATTCGAGTCTTGAGTGGATCTAGCCTGGTGACGGCAGCTCCAACAAGCCTTCGCGCAGCCCAGATCTTTTCCATCTCTCTTTGGTCTGAAGCGACCCTGATTTCGGTGGCGATGGGCGAACACGTCTCTTGGATATTCCTGGCAGACTCTTCAGTCGAAGCTTTGGTTCCGTCTACTTCGAAGAGGATGACGTCACCTTTGGGAAGGATGAGGCTCGGGTCGGATCGTTTCAGGACCTGGATCGTAGTCCTGTCGAGAATCTCGCAGGCGGAAGGGACGATGCCAGAAGAGAACGTCTTTATGACGGCCTTTCCCGCGTCTTGGGCATTTTCAAAAGAGACGATAACGAGCGTTTTCGCTTTGGGGATTGGGGCTATCTTGAGCCGGGCACAGGTTATGATCCCTAAAGTCCCTTCGGATCCTGTCATGAGTCTAGAAAGGTCGTATCCGGCGGAAGATTTGAGCATCTTAGAGCCTGTCTGGATCATTGTTCCGTCTGCGAGCACGACCTCTAGGTCGAGGACGTAGTTTTTGGTCGTTCCGTATTTCACGCAGCGCATTCCGCTTGCGTTATTGGCTATCATTCCGCCGATGGTGCACATGGCCGAGCTTCCTGGATCTGGCGGAAAGAAGAATCCATAAGGTTTTAGAGCCTCGTTCAACTTTGCCGGGATAACTCCTGGCTCGACCTGGACCTGTAAGTTATCGATCTCGATCTCGATTATCCGGTTCATTCCTGACATATCGAGAACTATGCCGCCTTTCAGCGGGACCGCGCCTCCAGCAAGGCCGGTACCTGCACCTCTTGCAGTTGCTGGGATCTCGCGTTCGTAACAAAGTCGGAGGATTGAAGATACTTCCTCGGCATTCATGGGCCGAACGACGTAATCAGGCATTCCTTCGACTTGAGACGCATCAGAAGAATAGCAGTGTCTCTCTGAGGGCGAAGCAGAAAACCTCTCTCCAACGATATCTCTTAGATCTTCAACCAAAGTCATCTCTGACCTCTCAGAACAGAACGCTCAAAACCGATTCTAAACCGGAACTAATCGGGCC